>NZ_SMKS01000015.1:0-96910 GCF_004348435.1 Saccharopolyspora terrae
AACACCACCGTGCCGTGGCCTGCCGGTACGACAAACTCGCCCTCCGCTACGAAGCCACCGTGCACGTCGCCACCATCGACATCTGGCTCCGCAGCCTCACCAAGATCGGTTCCTAAACAGCTCCTAGGTCGTCATGCTCGACGGCGCGGTTTCGGTCAGTCTCGGGGTGTGGCAGTCGAGGACGACGACTCGGGGCAGGACGGGCGGGTGCTCGCCCTCTCCGACGGCGTTTTCGCGATTGCGGCTACCCTGCTCGCCCTCGACATCCGCGTGCCCGAAGGGCTGAACACCAGCGGCTTGCACGACGCGCTGCGCGGACTCGCCCCCGACATGTCCGGTTATGTGATCGCGTTCCTGGTCATCGGCGTGCTGTGGCTGGGACACCGCGCACTGTTCAGCGACATCCGGCGAATCGGGCCCTCGGTCGCAGCGGTGAACGTGGTGCTGCTGGGCTTCGTCGCGCTGCTGCCCTTTCCCTCGTCACTGCTGGCCAACTACGGCGACGAACCAGTGGCGGTGATCAGCTACGCCGCCACCGTCGCAGCGATCGCAGCGCTGCAGCTGGTCATCGTCGCCATCGCCCGTCACACCGGAAGCTTCCACCCCGAGACGCAGGCCCTGTCGGCCTACGCACCCTCGGCGGTGACGATCGTCGGTTTCGTCGCGTCCATGCCGGTAGCGCTGGTGTCTCCCACGTGGGCGCCCGCCTGTTGGCTCCTGCTGATCCCCGCCCACGCGACCATCGACCACATCGAGAAACGCAGAGCCCGACATCCCCAGGAACCCTAGTCAGGGGCCTGCCCTACTTCGAAAAAGTCGGGTTGCATCTCAATCGCCAGCGTTGTTCTGAATGAAGGGCAGTTTCACTCGTACATGGCTGCTTTCACCTGGACGGCGGATGCCCTCAGTCGCCGGTGTAGTTCTCCGGGCCGATCTCGGTGACGGCTGCGTCGGCCGCCGCGTCGGTGGCGGTCTCCGCGTCGGGGGACGAGCTCAGGTTCACGTACAGGGCGACGGCGTGGACCACGTACCGGTGGTCGTAGCTGACGTAGCTCTCGGTCCGCGCCCGCTCGTAGCCGTCGCAGGCGTCGCTTCCGCGCCCCTCGTTCGGGCACCAGATGCCGAAGTCCCACGAGCCACCGGCGACGATGCGCTCCTTGACCGCCTTCGCCGTCGAGGTGTCGTCGAAGCGGATGACCTGGACCGACACGAGCACGTCGGCGTCCTCCGAGACGTCGCCTGATTTCAGGTAGTTCCCGGTGACGGTCAGGTCGCAGTCGTAGCCGCTCAGCACTCGCTGGACGTTGTCGGACATGTGGGAGGCGTCGGTGCAGCCGTGCACCCCCGACGCGACGCGGGTGTAGCCGACGCCGCGATCGTCCTCGAAGTCGTCGGGCAGCAGCGCGGCGGCCGTGAACGGGGTTTCGTCGGTCGCCTCCTCGTCCGGCGATGCGGTCTTCGTCGGCTTGGTCGTGTAGGTGCGCGTCGGCCTGTAGGTGGCGCTCGGATCGTCGTCCTCGCTGGTCACCGAGGCTCTCGGCGGCTCGGCGGACGAGGAGGCGCTACCGCCCAGAGCGTTGTCGAGCGCGTTGCCCAGCTGTCCGATGTTGGAGAACCCCAGGAAGCCGAGCAGGGCGACCACCGAGCCGACGGCACCGATGGTCGCGACCCATCTGGGCGTGTCCGACCCTTTCGACCCCGACCGCTCGCCGTCATCGCCCTCCGGCAACGCCCCGCACCCCCGCCCAGCCAAAACCGATGGCACACCGCCGTTCTCGGCAGGAGGCTAGAGCAACTCACGGGCGAAAACAGGCGTTTCCCCCAAGATCAGCCACTCGGCCGCCCAACGACGCAAGCCCGGACCGATCCGGCGTGAGCAAGCCCGTCTCGCTCGACGAACTGCTGACCTTGCTCAGGCTTCCCACGGGTTGACGGCCGCGACCCCAGTGGGCTGGAAGTCGGCGACGTTGCGAGTGGCCACCGTCAATCCGTGCACGGCAGCAGTCGCGGCGATGAAGGCATCACGCTCGGGCCGCGGGTCCGGTACGTGCAGCAACGCCGCCCTGCGCGCGACGGGGACGTCAACGGGCAGCACGCGCCCCGAGAACCCGACCAAGACCTGCTTCTCCAGCCAGTTGCGCAGAACAGCCCCTTGCGCGGCGTCACGGCCCTCCACGCGCGCGATGCCGAGTTCGATCTCCATCACCGTGATGACGCTGATGCACGCATCCCCCGAGGAGAGAGCCGTCGCCCACTCGAGGACCCGCGAGTCGACCACACCGGGTTTCTTGCGAAGTTCGCTGATCACATTGGTGTCGAGAAGGAAACTCACAGGTCGGCCGCCCGGGGGAACGATTCGAGGCGTGGCGGCTCGAACTCGATCTCCTCGTCCAGCTGCAGCCAATCGGCAACGCTGCGCTGCTCCGCCAACCGCTCGTAATCATGAACGGTGAGCAGGACGAACGCGGATTCACCGCGATCGGTGATGAACAGAGGACCGTCTTCCGCCGCAGCCCGCTTGGCCGCGCTGACATCCTGGTTGAACTCACGCGCGCTCATGGTCGACATCGAGACCACCACCTTGTAGGTACGTACCTACTTTATACGCAGCAGCGCCAGAGCAGTCAATTCCGCTGGTCAAAAGCACGCAGGCCCGAACCGTCCGGTCCGGGCCTGCGAGAGAATCCGATGATCAGACGTTGAAGCGGAACGACTACCAGGGCATTCGCCACCTGCAGCGTCAAGCTCGAAACCCTGTCTGACCTCGCAAGACCTTGCTCCCAGCTTCTCGTCGTTTTTCGCTCGTTTTTGGCCCACTGACGAACGACTGACGAACGTGATCTCACCGGGTAGGACCCGCCTCGGCTCGGCGGAACCGCGTCATTTGTGGCTTCTGACCTTGCTTTGCGCGGAAGGAGTACAGAACGGGCGCACGGGCCGTCGCCAGTGCCGGTTACGTCGCACCCGATATCCACCGGGAGTCACTGTATGATCACCGCGTGTATTTACCCAGCTTCGTTAAGCAATTTTTAGAACTCATTAAAGATTATGATCCCCCTGCTGTAAGTGCGGCTGCTGCAGTTTGCTCTCTCGTCGTATCAACAGCCGCCGCCTTCTTTGCATTTCGCGCCTACCGCAAACAATCAGGACAGCTAAACCTCGCACAAAAGCATGATCTTCGCTGGCAGTCCAGTAAAATCGCCGCCTGGATTGCCGAAGACGATGGTTGTGGGACGTCAAGAATCGGCACCACTACCGTCAATCACTTCGTTGACCACGGACTCTGGTACATAAACGCGAGCGACTTACCCGTCTACCAAGTGCACCTTCTGGTTGATAACCAAGAAAGCGCACGCTGGATTCGGTACAAGTGCGTCACCGTGTACGAGCGGTTGATGCCAACTGAGGAGCCTCAGTGCCTTCCTCTTGACGCGCGAAAAGTCTTCCCGCGAAGCGTCGAGCTTGCAAAGCAACTTCATGATGAGATGCCTGTCGAAATTCATGAGAAAGTGGCGAAGGATCCGCTGCTAGGCGGGGGACTTACTAGCGAGCAACGGAACCAGCACAATAAGGCATGGGCAGCCCTTCAGGCTAGCATGGAGGAAGAACTGCGGTACTTGATGAAAACCGGCGTGCTCGATTTCCGCGACAGCGAAGGGAATCGGTGGCGACGGCACCTCGACGGCCACCTAGAAACAGTCCGGCTTAGCAGTCCGCGAATCGTATCGGGCTGACTAAGGTCTGGCGGCCTCTGTAGTACCCACGCACAAGGGAGGGCCTCTGTCCTCACCCCGTCGACCTGGCGAAGCCCTCATCAGGCCGTGTCAAGGGGGCAAGCGCCGAGCACGACGGGACATGCCGGCATAAAGCTTGCCCCCTTGACGCGGGCTGATAGCCCTTGTGGAGGTCGATGGGGTGAGGACAGAGCAGCCACGACCGAACCGCAGCCGATGCGCCTGTCCCCCTCACCCTGTTGGCCTGCCCGTCCGGCGAGGACACCTCTTTGCGCCTGAGCGTGGAGGCTTCTTCTGGCGGAGCCGGGCCCGCCTGCCTTCCGATCTGGTCGGCGCGCGGGGTGCCGGGGTGCCGGAGGCGGGCCCCCGGCGGGGCCCCGCTGCGCCGACCGAGGAAACCGCAGGCAGGCGGGCCCGCAGGGCCCGCCCTTGATGAAGAAAAGAAACTCTGAACACGCGCGCAGCGCATCAAGACCTGGGGATGAGGTCCTCGATCCGGTCGACGATGGCATCGGGGTTCAGCGCCAACATGCGGTCGTGCTTGTGGGGCTTGTTCGCGTAGCCGATCGACATGGCTATGGCGGTCTTTGCTGCCTGGATGTCGCTCAGGGAATCGCCGATCATGACGCAGTCGTCGGCGGGCCGGTGGAGGGTCGCGATCGCTTCGCGAAGCAACGGGGGTTCGGCTTCATCCGGCTCGGATCGGCGTCACGGCGCGCACTGATCGCGAGCACGTGCCGATTCAGCCCGGCTCGGTGCAGGTATGCCTCCACGGCCGCGTGCGAGTTGTTCGAGACAATGACGGTGGAAATCCCCGCCTGGGACAGATAGGCCAGGAAGTCACCGGCTCCGGGTGTGCCGGGAGCGCATGCGACAGCTTCGAGTTCGAGCTCACGAAGCCGTGACTCGACGTCGGCGGCGATTGGGCCAAGGCCGACGGAATAACTCAGCACTGTGAACGGGTCGCGGCTCGTGGCGACTTCACGCGGAAGCCTTTGCCCGATGCGAGCTTTGAGTTCGTCCGCAACCCGGTAGTCAGGAAGCGTGCCGAAGACTGAACAGACCGGGCCGTCGAAGTCGAGCAAGACCGCTGGCTTCTGGGCGATGATCTGCGCCGCGATGGTCATCCGCACTTGGTCGGCGCACGAGGTCAGCGGGCGAGAACGTGCACGCCGTCGTGCGCACGAACTGCGGGGACGCCTTGGTAGGCGTCGGAGACGCGCACTGCATAGGCTTCATCCATCTTGGACAACGCCTCGTCCAGTTCCATCCACTCGACTGCGGTACTCTCGTCGGTCGTTTGGACAGTGCCGCCTGTCGGCTCGCATCTGAATACGAGCGCAACGATCCCCCGCTCCATATTCTTATAAACGCCACTCAACTGGGTGACTTCGATCAGGACGCCGGTCTCTTCCATGACTTCGCGGCGCACGCCTTCTTCGAAAGTCTCATCGATTTCAAGGATGCCACCCGGAGGCTCCCACTTGCCGTTATCTCGCCGCTGGATCATTAGAACCCGATGCTGACCATCGACAACTACGCCAGCGACGCTAACTGAATGCTTGGTCATTTAACCGTTCCCTTCTGTCAATAGAAGTACTCATGAGGTACGCTATCACTCGTCTGGACGTCTGGAGGTCTTATGCAGCTGGGGTCCGTAGATCGGTCTAGCGACCGGTCCCCCTCGAAGCAGATCGCTGATGATCTGCGGTTGCTGATCACGTCCGGATCGTTGCCGCCGGGTGAGCGGATCCCGTCCGAAGCTGCCCTGATTGAGCACTACGGCGTCGCACGCATGACGGTGCGCCAGGCACTCCAGGAGCTGCGCGGCGAGGGCCTGGTATTCGCCGAACACGGCAAGGGCGTCTTCGTTCAGCGCAAGGCACCCGTGCGTCGCCTCGCGTCCGATCGGTTCGCACGTCGCCACCGCGAACAGGGCAAGGCAGCGTTTTTGGCGGAGGCAGAAAAGGCAGGTGCTCAGGCGTCGGTTGACCGGATCCGCGTTGAGGAGCGCGAGCCGAGCGCCGAGATTCGGGAACGCCTTCGGATTGACGCGGGCGAGCTTGTAGTCGTCCGGTCTCGCAGGTACCTAGCGGACGGGATCCCGGTAGAGACTGCGGTTTCATACATCCCGGCGGAGATCGCTCGTGGAACCGCGATCAGCGAACGTGATACAGGACCTGGCGGCATCTATGCACGCCTGGAAGAGGCCGGACACACGCTCGACCACTTCGTCGAGGAGGTCACGGCGCGCATGCCCAGCAATGAAGAGCGCGACGCTCTTCAGCTTGGCGCATCGGTCCCGATCATGCGCGTTGTCCGCACGGCCTTTGACACCGCCGGGATGGCTGTCGAGGTGTGCGACACGATCAAGGCCGCACCTTCGTACGTGCTCGAATACGACTTCCCTGCACGCTGACCTCCCCTCAGCCGCCTAATACGTAGTCACACGTTCACTCGTATGGACTCGTCTAGAGCGGTTGACACTCCTCTAGTCGTCTAGCAGACTTGTAGTTGTCTAGAGGAGCTCAACCGCCTAATACGGAGGCAGACATGCTGAGGAACATCCCGGTCAACCTGCAGGGCTACAAGCTGATGATCACCGAGGCGCCGCAGGAGAAGACCCGCGAGAAGGACGGCGTGCAGGAGTTCGTGAAGAACCACGAGGGCGTGCAGCAGTTCGTGGTGTCGCTGTTCGCGAAGCGCCGGGTGCAGCCGGGCGAGTACGCGGGCAAGGGCGCGGAAATCAAGGTGACCCTGACCGCCGACCCCGGCGAGGGCTTCGAGGAGGGCGTCTACGTCCAGCTGATCGACGCGACGGTCAGCCACTGGGAGAACGACAACGGCTCGGGCCTGTCGTTCAGGGCCAACGGCATGGTCCCGGCGAACGCGCAGATCCCGGCCGCAGCCTGACCGGCCCCGCAATTCTGAACATTCCGATCTGACGTTTTCTAAGCCTTATTCAGGCTGCTTGTTGTTTGAGAATTCAAGAGTGGGCCGAGCTATGCCTTTTCGGCGCGAAATTGTGCGCCGGAGAGGCCTTATTGGCCCCGGGTGCAGCAGTTCCCGGGGTCTTTATGGACTCTCGCAAGGCTCAGCGAGAGAGGGGGTGAATTGAGATGCCTCCTTATCAGGAGAGCAGCACGGCGTCGTGCGCAAATGGCTGCGGGATGCCCGTGTGGGGCTCGCAGGTGATGTGCACGTCGTGCGCCACGAAGTGATCAACCAACCGAGAAGGAAGTGGTTTCAAGTGTCTTTGTGCTACTGCCCGGCTTGCCACATCGACCCGATGCGGTACCGGCACTCCGGCGACCAGTTCTGCCACAACGAGACGAGTGGAGGTGAGGGGCATGGGTGGGTTTGATTTCCACGGCTCCGGCTGCCTGGGCTCCGACAAGGGGTGAGCGGGCATGGACGGTGAAACGGACCTGTTCGGCAACCCGGTTGCCCCGCTGCCCAAGCGGGAGGAGCCCCGGCCGCCGATCAACGACATGGATCTGATCGAGAAGGTGCTCCGGTCGGCCTCGCGCATCGGGTTCGTGCTGGTCGGCATCCGCGAGGACGTCTACAAGCGCCTGAGCAACGACGAGGTCGAGAAGGTCCCGGACCACATCGACGCGGCCGTGCACCAGCTGATCGAGGCTCGCTGGTTGGAGATCGGCGGCACGCACCACGTGCGCTACGGCCGCTACCAGGGACCGGCGCGATCAGTGCTCGTGCCGCGCAGATCGAAGCAGGCCGCCTACCGATGGGAGGCACTGGCCAATCCCTGGAACAACAGCGACGAGAGAGAAAGGGGGCGGGTGGCGTGAGTGGATGTGCGCACTGGTTCTACTTCGTCAGCCCGGACGGCACCGCGCAGTGCCAGGACTGCCCGCATTCGTGGAAGGTCAAGTGATTTCCGAACGAGCACCACCATTCGCTGTCAGGTCAGCGGATGGCAATCAAGAGGAGCAAGACCCAAACAGAGAGGGAGTGTGAGAGATCGTGCAGGTTCAGGCTGCGAATCGTCACGCCATGAACAAGTACCGCGACCTGATGGCCGCTGTTGCT
The DNA here is from genome assembly GCF_004348435.1 of Saccharopolyspora terrae. Lineage (NCBI taxonomy): Bacteria > Bacillati > Actinomycetota > Actinomycetes > Pseudonocardiales > Pseudonocardiaceae > Saccharopolyspora > Saccharopolyspora terrae. The sequence goes on from NZ_SMKS01000015.1 coordinate 7,788, forward strand.
TTGGTTCGCACGGCGCTGGATGAGGCCAAAAAGCTCCACAAGAAGATTCAAGAGCCCGGAGAGACCGATTGGCGGGTCCCCGGCCGGGATGAGGTCGACGGCGCACACGCTAAGGCGGCTGTGGAGTTGACGTCGTTTCACGCGGCGACGGTGAAGTGGGAAAAGGAACTCGTGTCGAAGGGGTGGAGGGTCTGAGCATGAGCAACAGCTACCAGGTCACGGCCGTGATCGAGGACATCGACAAGGCCATGAGCAAGCTCCGGGAAGCGATGAAGGGCTTGCAGGTGCGCACGGCGGGGTTCAAGAAGGACCACGACGAGCTGGCACGGGCCGTGGCGAACTACAAGGTCGACCTCGAAGACGCCCAGTTCAACAACTCGAAGTAACCCGAACACGCAAGTCCCCGAGGGGCTCGGCTACTGGCTTCGCGCTGGTGGCCGAGCCCCTTTCTTGCTCTCAAAGGAGTTGATCCGCAATGGCTTTGGTGAACCGACGTAAGGGCATGGAATGGCGCGCGGCTTCCTGGATGGCACGGCACCCCGGCATGACCGGCACACCTGCCGCACTGGCCGCGAGCGTGGTCGAGCTCGGACCGGTCACCACCGGGACCGTCCTGGCCGGAGTGGGTGCGGCTGGGGTGTCCTGGTATCGCGGACACCCCGAGACCTTCGACCGCTACGCCGGTCCGGCACTGCGGTCGTTTCGCCGTAGATGGCTGCGCTACGTGGGCCGTCGGTGGCGTGGGCTGATGATCGATTGCGAGTTCGGGCGGGAGAACCGGCGGACCGGCCACATCGAGGTTCCCCGCCTCGTGCGCGTGCGCTCCGCCTCGCCCTCGATCGACACCCTGTACGTGAAGGTGCTGCGGGGGCAGTCGCTGAAGAAGTTCCAGGACGCCGCCGACGAGCTCTCGATGGCACTGCGAGCCGACGCGCTCGGGATCGTGAAGGTCAAGCCCGGCTTGATCGCGCTGACCGTGGTGCGGGGCAACCCGTTCGAGCAGTTCATCGACCCGGCTGAGATCCCTGCGGATTCCTCGGACGTGGACCTCTCGGCGCTGTACTTCGGGGAAGACGAGTACGGCAACGACTGGACCGAGCCCATCCTCGGCAACCACCTCCTCGGTGTCGGCGCTGCTGGGGCGGGCAAGAGCTCGCTGATGTGGAACCCGCTTCGAGCGATGGGCCCGGCGATCCGCGACGGCCTGGTGCGGGTCGACATGTGCGACCTCAAGGGCGGCATGGAGGCGGGCAACGCCCGCCCGCTGTTCAACAAGTACGCCGACGACCCGGACGAGGCCTTGCAGGTCATCGAGGCCTTCCGCGACGACATGAAGACCACGCAGCGCTTCCTCAAGGACGAGAAGTTGCGCAAGGTCCGCGTCAGCACCGAGACACCCATGCGGGTACTGATGATCGACGAGCTGGCCATGATGACCGCCCTCGGCAGCTCCAGCGTCACGCGCGCCGCCGTGAAGCTGCTGGCCGAGATCATGACCCAAGGACGCGCCTCCGGCTTCGCCGTCTGCGCCTACCTGCAGGAACCGACCAAGGACATCCTGCCGGTCCGCGACCTGTTCACCCGCCGGATCTGCCTGCGCACCACCGCCGAAAACCACGCCGACATGACCCTGGGCGATGGCATGCGTGTCAAGGGTGCCCTGGCTGACGAGATCCCCGCCGACGAGGACCACGCCGGGATCGGCTTCCGCGTCGACCAGTACACCCGCCGCCCCATCCGAGTGCGCGCCGGAAACGTCACCGACGACGACATCGAGGAACTCGTCCGGACCTGCCCGGCACCGACCGAAGACACCTCCAACGTTGTCGAGTTCCGCCGCGACGAAGACGAAGACGCGGCCTGACCCAGGAAGGAAAACCGTGCACCGCACACAGCTTTTCGACCCCACGCCGGGTGATTCCCGGCCGATCGTCATCGCCCGCCCGCACACGGAGGGCTTCGAAGTGGCCATCACCTGGCCCGGCAGCGCCACGAGACCCGAACCGCTTCGCGTGGTCAGCCTCGCCGCGTTCTGGGAGGTCCTCAACGACCTCACCGCAATCCACACCGAAACCCGCACCGACCCGAACCAGTACGAGCTGTTCACCGATGAGGAAGGAACGAAGTCATGAAGCCTGTTGTCCACGTGGAACTGACCGGCAAGGCCATCAAGACCGTCCTGGTGTTACTGGCCTTCATCTCCGCGATCCTCGCGCTGGTGTGGCTGCTGATCAGCCCCTCCTACGCCATCGCCGGAGGCATCGGCGTGATCCTGGTCGTGCGGGGCCTGTACGCCCTGTTCACCCCCAGCACCGAGTAAGGGGTGAGACGCGATGGACCAGGACACGCCCCAGAGCAAAGCGCACTTGTGGCTCTCACCGGTCGCGCTCGGGATCGTGGCGCTGGCGGCGGTGATGGGCTGGGCCGCGAGCTTCGTGGGGCTACACGAATACGGCATGACCTCCATGACCGGATTCACCTACTGGACCGCGTGGCTCGTGCCGGCCACCTTCGACGGAGCCGCGTTCGCCTGCACCCTGATGACCTACCGGGCCTCCATCCACGGCCGCTCCGCCCTCCGCGCCCGGCTGCTGATGTGGGCATTCACAGCGGTGAGCTCGTGGATCAACTGGATCCACCAACCCACCCTCGAAACCCGGCTGGTCGCCGCAGGGCTGCCCGTCGCCGCCGTCGCGGTCTTCGACATCGTCCTGCTGGAAATGCGGGCCGACTACGAAGCCCGCCACGGCCGCACCAAGTTCCGGCTCCGTCCCGGACTGCTGGTCCTGCGCTGGCTGGTCGACCGCACCGGCACCACCACGGCGTTCCGAGCCCAGATCACCGCCATGCCTGTCCACCAGCTCATCGGACAGGCCACCCCAGCGGAGATCCCAGCACCGGAACCGACGCCGACACCGGCTCCAGCTCCCGACCTGCGTCTGGCCACTCCGGCCGCGTCACCGGCACCACCGACGCCGCCAGTGACCGACAAGCCGACCACTGAGATCCCGAAGGCGGTCAGCAAGGGGCCGAAGCTTCCGCCCCCGATGGTCAAGGCCGTTCAGGCGGCCTACACCCGCGCCCGCGATGAGGGGCGCGAGTTCACCGCCGACGACGTCCACGCCGTGATCAAGGTCCCGGCCGACAAGGCGGAACAGATCGCAGCCAGCTACAGCACCACCAACGGACACGCCCTCGCGTAAACCCGTTGCCCCACAACTGAACAGCACCATCATCGATCGCTCGGCGGGACACCACCGGGCAGATCGGCCGCAGGTGGTGTCCCGCCTCTGACCTTCGTCAGGAGGTGGACCCCTTGTCACCGACCGTGTTCATGACCGAACAGGACTACCGCGCGCTGGTCGCTGACGGCTTCCAACGCCGCGCCCGCGCCGCAGGCTTCCAGCAGTGGCGCACCGAGGCCGCCATGACCGGCGGCTGCACCCACCCGATCCGCCTGTCCGGACACTGGGCCATCCAGGACACCACCACCGGAACGGCTCTGGCTTCCCGGTCCGGACACGTGACCGTCCCCTGCGGCAACCGCCGCGAATCGGTCTGCGTGGCCTGCTCCGACCGCTACGCCGCCGACGCCTTCCACCTCCTGCGAGCCGGGCTGACCGGCGACACCAAGGGCATTCCCGCCTCGGTCGCGGACAAGCCCCGCCTGTTCCTGACCCTGACCGCCCCGAGCTTCGGGCCGGTCCACAACCGCCGCGCCCCGCACGGCAAGGCCATCCCCTGCCGCTGCGGCGACTACCACCACCCCGACGACCCCCGCATCGGACAGCCCCTCGACCCCGAGGCCTACGACTACACCGGCCACGTCCTCTGGCAGGCCCACGCCGGGGACCTCTGGCACCGCTTCACCACCTACCTCAAGCGCTACCTCGCCCACGCAGCCGGACTCCCGCAGCGCCTGTTCGCCGACCACGCCCGACTGTCGTTCGCCAAGGTCGCCGAATTCCAGCGACGCGGCGTGATCCACTTCCACGCCGTCCTACGCCTGGACGGGCCTGATGGGGCGGGAGACCCGACCCCGAGGTGGGCCACCTCCGATGTGCTCACCGACGCCATCCGCCTCGCCCACACCAACACGGTCCTGACCTCGCCCGAGGTCGACGGGCAGACGTGGGAGCTGGCGTTCGGGGAGCAGATCGACATCCGCCCCATCCGCCCCGCCGAGGCCGGACAGGTCGAAGACGACCAGGGCGTGATCACCGACGACCGGCTCGCGTCGTACGTGGCCAAGTACGCCACCAAGGGCACCGGCAAGAGCGAAGCCGTCGACCGCCGCATCCGCACCCAAGCCGACATCGACCGGCTCAAGGTCACCGAGCACCACCGGCGGATCATCCAAACCGCCTGGGACCTCGCCGCCCCACTCCCCTGCCCGGACTGCCACCCCAACGGCTTCCACACCCCCGAGGGATGTGGATGCGAGCACGCTCAGTACTGCGCGACCTGCAATAACGGCGGCGAAGTCAGCCGCACCGTCCTGTGGCATCGACTCCACCCGGAGCAGGCCGACAAGCCCGACCCGCTGGACGCGCTCAAGCCCCGGCACTGGGCGCACATGCTCGCCTTCCGGGGGCACTTCCTCACCAAGTCGCAGTACTACTCGGTGCCGTTCCGGCAGATCCGCGACGACCGCCGCCGTTTCCGCCACGAGGAAGTGCTTGCTGAGCTCGGGGTCTCCGACGACTCGATCACCGTCATCAACGACTGGTCCCTGGTCAGCGTCGGCCACAGCACCCCCGAAGAACGCGAGCTCGCAGCGGCAATAGCCGAACGCCAACGCGAGGCACGCAAACACCGCTATGAGATCGAAAGGGAGGACTGACCATGATCCGCAACCTATGGGGCCCCGAGGACGTTGCGAAGTACCTGAACGTCCCAGTCGCCACCGTTTACCAATGGCGTCACAAGGGCTATGGCCCGTCCGCCCGTCGAGTCGGCAGGCACCTCAGGTATCGGCCGGACGACGTCGAAACCTGGTTCGCCGGACTGGAGGCCTGAACGATGGCCAGCATCCGCAAGATGCCAAACGGCAAGTGGCAGGCACAATTTCGGCCTGTCCCCGGCGGGAGACAGATCACGAAGACTACCCGCCGGAAGGTCGATGCGCAGCAGTTGGCTACTGGTGGCGGAAGGCGCGCAGGGCAGCGAAGTGCGATGACGTGCGGCTTCATGACCTACGTCACTTCTACGCTTCCGGCCTGATCGCCGCTGGCTGCGATGTCGTGACAGTTCAGCGGGCTCTTGGCCATTCCAGTGCCACCATCACGCTGAACACCTATGCCCACCTGTGGCCGAGCGCCGAAGACCGAACGCGAAACGCGGCGGCTGGATTGATCGGCGAGGTCTTGAGGAACGAGCCGGTGCAGGTTGAACGGGATGACGACGAACCCCCTGACGGGGTGCCAGCGCCCGCTTGAGCCACGGCTCACAAGACGGCCCGGGTCCGACCTCCACGCCAGGAGTGCGGGCCCGGGCCTTCGTCATTGGCATGGACGGGCTGACCGTGTGCATCGACGGCTGACGAATGACTGACGAACGCCACTGCCCGAAATGGCCCTCACTTGCAAAAACGGCGCGAACTAGACGTTGAAGCGGAACTCCACGACGTCTCCGTCGACCATGATGTAGTCCTTGCCCTCCATGCGGACCTTGCCGGCGGACTTGGCGTCGGCCATGGAGCCCGCGGCGATGAGGTCGTCGTAGGAGACGACCTCGGCCTTGATGAAGCCGCGCTCGAAGTCGGTGTGGATGACGCCTGCGGCCTGCGGGGCGGTCGCGCCCTGCGGGATCGTCCAGGCGCGGGCCTCCTTGGGGCCTGCCGTGAGGTAGGTCTGCAGGCCGAGCGTGTGGAAGCCGGCGCGGGCCAGCGCGTTGAGGCCGGGCTCGTCCTGGCCGATGGACTCCAGCAGCTCCCGCTGCGATTCCTCGTCGAGCTCCATGAGCTCGGCCTCGACCTTGGCGTCCAGGAACACCGCGTCGGCCGGGGCGACCAGCTCGCGCAGCTCCTTCTGCTTGGCCTCGTCGGCCAGCACGCCCTCGTCCGCGTTGAACACGTACAGGAACGGCTTGGTGGTCAGCAGGTTGAGTTCGCGCAGCTCGGGGTCGTCCTTGCCGATGCCCGCGGCGAACAGCGTCTTGCCGTCCTCCAGGATCGTCTGCGCCTTCTTGACGGCCTCCAGCGCGGGACGCTTGTCCTTGTTCGTCCGCGCTTCCTTCTCCATCCGCGGCAGCGCCTTCTCCAGCGTCTGCATGTCGGCGATGATCAGCTCGGTGTTGATCGTCTCGATGTCGCTGGACGGGTCGACGCGGCCGTCGACGTGCACCACGTCGGGGTCGTCGAAGACGCGGATGACCTGGCAGATCGCGTCGGCCTCGCGGATGTTGGCGAGGAACTTGTTGCCCAGGCCCTGCCCCTCGGAGGCGCCCTTGACCAGGCCCGCGATGTCGACGAACGACACGGTGGCGGGCACCGTCTTGGCGGAGCCGAACACCTCGGCCAGCTTGTCCAGCCGGGCGTCCGGCAACGGCACCACGCCGACGTTGGGCTCGATGGTGGCGAACGGGTAGTTCGCCGCGAGCGCGTCGTTGCTGGTCAGCGCGTTGAACATGGTGGACTTGCCGACGTTGGGCAGACCGACGATTCCGAGGGTGAGACTCACGCCTTGGGAGTTTAGGCGTTCCGCTCCCGGACCATCGGGCCCGGTCGTCCCCGTCGTGTCCGATTCCCGCTAGTAACCGCTCCCCCTCGCTGGGAACATCGAGGTCGTGCTGGTGGGAACAGAGGATGCGTTCAGGGCCGTGGCCGCGCGTGACGCGCGGTTCGACGGCAGCTTCATCCACGCCGTGCGGTCGACCGGGATCTACTGCCGGCCGTCCTGCCCGGCTCGCACGCCCAAGCGCAGCAACAGCGAGTTCTACCCGACCGCTGCCGCCGCGCAGGCCGCCGGTTACCGGGCGTGCCGCCGCTGCCTGCCCGACGCGGTCCCCGGATCCCCCGAGTGGGATCTGCGAGCCGACCTCGCCGGACGCGCGATGCGGCTGATCAGCGACGGAGTCGTCGACCGCTGCGGGGTGCAGGGGCTGGCCGACAAGCTCGGCTACTCCGAGCGGCACCTGACCAGGGTGCTCACCTCGGAGCTCGGCGCGGGCCCGCTGGGGCTGGCGCGGGCGAACCGGGCTCACTCGGCGCGGGTGCTGATCGAGACGACCGACATCTCGTTCAGCGACGTCGCGTTCGCGGCCGGCTTCGCGAGCCTGCGGCAGTTCAACGACACGATGCGGGAGATCTTCGGCCGCACGCCCACCGAACTGCGCGGGCAGAAGCGCGGCGCGCCCTCCAGCGGGGCGGGGACCGTGCGGCTGCGGCTGCCGTTCCGCACGCCGTGCGACATCGCCGGTGTGCTGCGGTTCCTGGCCCGCCGGGCGCTGACCGGGATGGAGGAGTCCGGTGACGGCTGCTACACGCGGTCCCTGCGACTCCCCCACGGCACCGGCATCGCGGAGCTGCGCGCCGCCGAGAAGCACGTCGCCTGCGCGCTGCGGCTGTCCGACCTGCGGGACCTGGGCAGCGCGGTGGCCAGGCTGCGCCGGCTGCTGGACCTCGACGCCGATCCCGTCGCGATCGGCGAGGTGCTCGGCTCCGACCCGCTGCTGCGGAACTCCGTCGAGCGCTCCCCCGGGGTCCGCGTGCCCGGGGCGGTGGACGGGCTGGAGATCGTGGTGCGGGCGGTGATCGGCCAGCAGATCTCGGTCGCCGCCGCGCGCTCGACCACCGAACGGCTCGTCACCGAGCTCGGCGACGAACTGCCGCACCCCGAAGGTGGGGTGACCAGGCTGTTCCCCACCGCCGAGGTGCTCGCCGAGCACGCGGCGGGAGCGCTGCCGGGACCCCGGCGACGTGCGGAAACCGTGCGGGACGTGGCGGCAGCCGTCGCCGAGGGGCGGCTCGCGCTGCACCCCGGGCGAGACGAGGCGGAGCTGCGCGACGACCTGGAGCGCATCCGGGGAGTGGGCCCGTGGACGTCGAGCTACGTGGTGATGCGGGTGCTCGGGGCCCCCGATGTGCTCCTTTCCGGTGATCTCGCCTTGAGGCGGGGCGCGGGGCTGCTAGGAATCCCCGGAGAACCCGCCGAACTGTCCGCGCACGCCAGGCGTTGGAGCCCGTGGCGCTCCTACGCCGGTGTGCTGCTGTGGGAGGCCGCGAGCAGCGGCCCCGCAACACGGCAGGAACCCTTCGAACTCCAGGAGAAATCGTGATCAAGTGGTCCACTGTGGAAACTCCGGCGGGACCGTTCTGCGCGGTGGTCGACACCGACGGCGTCGTGCTCGCCTCCGGCTGGACGGCCTGGACCGATGACCTGCTGCCGCAGGTCGCGCCGTCGCTGATGTTCGAGGAGCTGGTGCAGGTCGACGACCTCGGCCCCGTGACCAAGGCGATCACCGCCTATCACGAGGGTGATCTGGAGGCCATCGACGACATCCCGGTCAGCCAGCACTCCGGGCCCTACCTGCAGCACGCGTGGAAGGTGCTGCGCACCGTCGCCCCCGGAAAGCTGTTCAGCTACTCCGAATTCGCCGGTCTCACCGGGAAACCCCGCGCGGTCCGGGCCGCGGCGACGGCGTGCTCGCGCAACGCCGCGGCGCTGTTCGTGCCCTGCCACCGCATCGTCCGCAGCGACGGATCGGTGGGCGAGTTCCGCTGGGGCTCCGACCGCAAGAAGTGGCTCCTGGAACACGAACGCCGCAACTCCTAGGGGCCTCTTTGTCGGGGTCACCTTGCTTGGCGGTGCGGGCGGGGGAACCTGAGCGGCTCCGCGGACTCCGCGCGTCACTCCTTGAGTATGTCGATACGCGGCGTCGCGGCGTGCTCGCCACGAAGCCGCTGAAGAACCCCCGGCGGTGCGAACTGCTCAGGTGGTGAAGGAGGAAGTGGCTCCGCCACTTCGACGCAGACCTAGGACGTCGACAGCTCCAGGGTTGATCCTTGGCGGGACTTTCGGACCCTGAGGCGGACGGCGATGCGCTGGCGCATCTCCTCGACGTGGGAGACCAGGCCGACGACCCTGCCGCCTGCGCGGAGTTCGTCGAGGGTGTCCATGACCAGGTCCAACGTGTCCGCGTCGAGCGTGCCGAAGCCCTCGTCGATGAACAGCGTGTCCAGCAGCGCGCCACCGGTCTCGGCCGCGACGACATCGGCCAGGCCCAGCGCCAGTGACAGCGACGCCAGGAACGATTCGCCGCCGGAGAGGGTCTTGGCCGGGCGGACCTTGCCCGAGTAGTCGTCGAGGACGTCCAGGCCCAGGCCGCCGCGCGTGCCGCGAGCACCGGCCGCGTCGGAGTGCACGAACGAGTAGCGGCCGTCGCTCATCCGCTGCAGGCGGCGGGTCGCGGCGACCGCGACCTCCTCCAACCGGGCCGCCAGGACGTAGGCGCGCAGCGACATCTTGCGCGCGTTCTGGCCGCGCCCGTTGACCACGTCGGCCAGGGCTTCCAGCTCGGCGTGCTCGGCCATCGCCGGACCCAGCTGCGCCCACGCCGAGCGGAGCCGGCCGCCGAGGTCGGCGAGCTCGGCGTGCCGCTGCTCGGAGCGGTGGGCCAGCGCCGCCGCGCGCTCGGCGGCCTCGCGGGCCACGGTCGCCGCCTCCGACGCCCGCTCCAGGCCGACCTCGGTGTCCGGGTCCACGCCGAACAGCTCGGCGCTGGCCAGCGCGTCCCGCGCGCCCGCGGCGCGGCGGTCGACCTCCGCCAGCGACTCGTCCAGCTCGGCGAGGCGCTGGTCGTCCCGCTCGGCGGCCAGGGCTTCGTCGACGTTCGCGAAATCCGCTGCGGTGGCGGCTTCGGCGAGCGCGGTGCGCGCTTCGGCGAGCCGCTGCTCGGCGTCGTCGCGGGCGGTGCGGGAGGCGATGAGCCGTTCCAGCCTGTCGGCGACGTCGAGCAGGTGCGTGCGGCGCTCGGCGATGCTGTCGAAATCGCCCCGCCCGTCCCGCAACCGCGCCTCGCGCTCCTCGATCGCCTTGGCGAGCGTGGTGTTCTCGCTGCGCGAGGCGGCGATCCTGGTGCGCAGCGCGGAGATCTGCTCGCCGAGCTCGTCGGTCGCCGACTCGAGCTTCGCCAGCTCGGTCTCGCGCCGGGCGAGGTCGGCAGCGGTCTCGCTCAGCTCGTTCTTCTCGGCGCGCAGCTGCTCCAGCTCGTCGGCCAGCTCGGACTCGGTGTGCTCACCGAGGCGTTCGCGCAGGTGGGCGACCTGCTGTTCGGCCTGCTGGGCGGCGGTCGTGGCGCGCTCCCGCTCGGTCTGGGCTCGCTGCTCGGCGGCCTGGGCGGCCTCTTCGTCCTCGGCGCGCACCTGGTCGTCGACCGGGAGCTTCGGATCGGGGTGCTCGGCCGAGCCGCAGACCGGGCACGGTTCGCCGTCGGCGAGCCGGGTGGCGAGTTCGGCGGCCATGCCCGCCAGGCGCCGGGAACGCAGGTCCTGCAACCGGTCGCGGGCGTGCTGGTGGGCGTCGACCGCCTGCTGCGCGCGGGTCTTCGCCGATTCCAATTCCCGCTGCGCAGCGGGGATTTCGCGCGCGGTGGTCAGCAGGGCGGCGACCTCGGTGCCCCGGGTGCGCACGGTTTCCAGGCGCACTTCGGCGTGCTTGGCCTCGTCGACGCGCTTGCGGGCCTCGGTGATGCGGTCCGGCAGGCCGTCGCGCTGGGCGACGAGTTCGGCCTCGCGCTTCTCGTCCGCCGTGATCGCGGTGGCCAGGTCTGCGAGCGTGCGCTGGTCGGATTCCTGTTGCTGCGCTTCGGGAATCAGCTGAGCCAGGGCACCGGCCCGCTCGCGCTCGGCGCCCGCGCGGCTGCGCAGCTCGTCGAGCGGCGTCGCGGCGTCGACCTCGCAGCGGGCGGCCCAGGTGGCGACCTCGGCGTGCGCGCGGTCGCGCTCCTGCTCGGCGCGGTCGGCGGCACGGCGCGCGGAGATCACCGGGACGGCGCGGCCGGCGGCGGCGCGCTCGGCCCGCCAGGCGTCGTGCTCGGCCTGCTTGGCGTCGATCTCGGCCAGCGTGGCGTTGGCCTGGCGGACGCGGCGGACCTTCTCCGCGAGCTCGCGGCGCTCGGCCAGCGCCGCTTCGGCCTGGTCGCGCTCGCGGCGCAGCCGGGTGTGCTCGGCGCCGGTGCTCTCCAAGTCGCGCAGGGCCTGCTTCTCGATGTCCTCCAGCCAGTTCTCGTCGCCCACCTCGGAGGTCTGCGGAGCGCCGGACACCTGCGAGATGCGGGCGTTGAGCTCGCGGACCTGCTGCGACTGCGCTTCGACCTCCCGGCGGCGCTCGCGGCGGCGGTCGATGAACCAGTTCTCGACCTGGCCGAACCGCTCGGTGCCGAACAGGCGCTCGAGCAGCTTCTCGCGCTCACCGGTGTCGGCGCGCAGGAACTTCGCGAACTCGCCCTGCGGCAGCATCACGACCTGGAAGAACTGCTCGACGCTCATGCCCAGCAGGCGCTGCACCGTGCGGCCGACCTCGTCGATGCGGGTCAGGCCCTCCGGCGGCTGCGCGTCCGGCGTCCCGCCGATCCAGATCAGCGACGCCTTCGCCTGTTGGGTGGTGTAGCCCTCGCCGCGCTTCTTCGGGCGCTGGTACTCCGGGCTGCGCTCCAGCCGCAACCGCTGGCCCTGGATCGTCAGCTCCAGCACGACGCTGGTGTTGACCTCGTCGGCGGCGGTGTCGCAGCGCAGCCGCTTGGCGTCGTTGCGCGCGCCCGGCACGGCGCCGTAGAGCGCGAAGGCGATGGCGTCGAGCAGCGTGGTCTTGCCGGCGCCGGTGTCGCCGTGCAGCAGGAACAACCCGTCGGCGCCGAGCTGGTCGAAGTCCACGACCTGGTGGTCGCGGTACGGGCCGAAGGCGGTGACTTCCAGGCTGTGCAGCCTCATTCGGCCCCCTCGGCGGTGGTGACCGCGTGCAGCGCCTGGTCGAGCAGCGCGCGCTCGGAATCGTTGGGTTCGGCTCCCCGGCAGTCCTCGACGAACCGGGCGGCCAGCGAGTTGTCGTCGCGGCCCCGGACGATCTCGGCGTAGCGCAGCGGCGCGGTGGCCTTGCCGGCCGCCGGTCGCCACTCCAGGTGCACCGCGTGCGGGAAGCGTTCCTGCAGGCGGCGCATGGCCTCCAGCGGGCGGACCTCGTCGGTCAGCGTCGCCGAGACGTAGCAGTCCTCGACCTCGGCGTGCTCGGGATCGGCCAGCAGGTCGTCGAGCTCGCCCTCGATGGTGGCCAACCGGCGCGGGACCGGCAGCTCGCGGCGCCGCACCTCGGTGAGCCCGTCGGCGCCGAGGTCGACCAGCCACACCGACTTGTGGTGCCTGGCCTCGGAGAACGAGTAGGCCAGCGGGCTGCCGGAGTAGCGCACGTGCTCGTCGAGGGTCTGCGGACCGTGCAGGTGGCCGAGCGCGACGTAGTCGACGCCGTCGAACACCGAGCCCGGCACCTGCTCGACGCCGCCGACGGCGATGGTGCGCTCAGACTCGCTGCCCTCGCCACCGGTGACGAAGGCGTGCGCCAGCACCACCGATCGAGTCCCTTGTGGACGGTCGGCGAGGTCGGCGCGGATGCGGTTCATCGCCTCGGTGAGAACCGCGGTGTGGCCGCGGCTTTCGATCTCGTCGCTCGCTCCCGGCGCGTCGGCGCTGGCCTTGAGCGCGTGCTTGGCGGGGTCGGGTTCGAGGTACGGGATGCCGTAGAAGGCGACCGGGCCGTGCTCGTCGTCGATCAGCACCGGCTCGTGCAGCCGGTCGATGCGGGTGCGCAGGTGCAGGCCGCCCGCGGCGGCGAACTCGGCGAAAGCGCCGACCCGGGGCGCGGAGTCGTGGTTGCCGGAGGTGATCACCAGCTGCGCGCCGGTCTCGCGGAGGCGCGAGAGCACGCGCACGCAGGTCTGCACCGCCTCGCCGGAGGGCACCGCTCGGTCGTAGAGATCACCGGCGACCACCACGACGTCGACCTGCTCCTCGGTCACCAGCTCGGCCAGTCCGCCGAGCACGACTTCTTGATCTCCGAGCAGGTCACGGCCGTGGAACGTCCGGCCCACGTGCCAGTCCGAGGTGTGCAGTACCCGCATGGCACCCAAGCTAGCGGCGCCCCGATCAACGCCGCTCGACCCCCCAGGCCACGTCGGCGTGTCGCACCACAGCGTGATCCGATGTTCACCAGACGCGATCAAATCCCACCCGCCGGGGTGAGCAATGTCGAATTTCGCGCGAAATTCGACGGCCAAAGTTCGGGCTCGAATTTCGCGCGAAGTTCGAATGGCCTGCGCGCCTCGGGTGATCTTGTCGGAGGCGTCTTGGATGATGCGGGGTACGTCTCGCGGATGGAGGTCGTGTGGGGACTGGGGTTCTGGTCGGGTTCGTCGTCGTGCTGATCCTGCTGGTCGCGGCGGCGTTGTTGCTGATCTGGCGGCTCTACAGCGACAGCGCGCGGCGCGCCGACGAGGCGATGCGGATGGTCGAGGCCGAGCGGGCCCGCAGCACCGCGCAGCAGGCGGCGCTGCGCCGCTACGAGGTCGCGTTCGCCTCCATCACGGGTCGCGGTGAGCTGGGCGAGCAGGTGCTGGTGGAGACCGCGCGGTCGCTGGGACTGCGGGAGGGCATCCACTTCACGCTGCAGACCGACCTGGCGGGCGGCGGCGCGGCACGCCCGGACATGGTGCTCGAAGTCGGCGGCGGCCGGCAGGTGCCGGTGGACTCCAAGGCCAGCCTCGCGGTGTGGGCCGAGGCGATGGAGACCGACAACGCCGAGGAGCGCGCCGACGCCCTGCGGGTGCACGTGCGCAACATCCGCTCCCGCGCGACCGAGCTCGCGAGCAAGGGCTACCAGCGCTGGGCGGACGCGATCTACGGCTCGATCATGTTCGTGCCCTCCGACGCGGCCGTCGTCGCGGCGCTGGACACCGACCCGCAGCTGCTGTCGTGGCTGCTGGGCAAGCGGGTCTTCCTGTGCGGCCCCACGGGTTTCGCGGTGCTGGCCTCAGCGGCGATGTTCGCCTCGACCGAACGCACCCTCGCCGAGGACATCGAGCAGGTCCGCAGCCAGGCGGTCCGCTCGCAGCGCGCGGCCTCCAACGCGGTGGACGCGGTCAACCTCTCCAGCACCCACCTGCAGCGCTTCGTCTCAGCCCGGAGGCGGGAGCTCGACGCCCTGGAGACGTTCCGCAACTCGGTCCAGCCGCTCGCCGAGACCGCGGGCTCGGGCGACATCGCGGAGATCCGCCGGGAGGACGACGCGTCCCTCAACGGAGCCGACGTCACTCAGAACTGAGCCCCTCGCGCGCTGCGCCCTTCCGAATATGGGGCAGTTCTTGTTAGAACTGCCCGTTGGTCACACGTGCGTGCGCACGAACGCGTCGAGGGTGTCGACGATGAGCGTGGTCTGCGGTCCTGTGCCGAAGCCGTGGTCGAGTCCCTGGTAGGGGTGCATCTCGACGATGACACCCCGGCTGCGCAGCGCCGCGGCGAAGTCGAGGCTCTGGTCCAGCGGGACCAGCGAGTCGGCGGTGCCCTGCTGGATCAGGAACGGCGGCTCGTCGCCGGAGATGTTGCGGCCCGGGCTGGCCGCGTCGGCGACGTCGGGGCAGTCGACCGGCAGGCAGCCGAGCAACCCGGTGATCGCGCGGCGCGCGTAGTCCTGCAGCTGCGGGTGCTCGTGCTGCGCCTCGGCGCTGAGGTCGCTGGGGCCGAACCAGTCGACGACCGCCCGGATTCCGGTGAGGCCACCGCCCGGCTTGGCCGGATCCCCGGCGACCGCTCCGAGCTGCGAGACCAGGTGACCCCCGGCCGAGGCTCCCCACAGGCCGACCCGGTTCCGGTCGAGCCCCCACCGCGAGGAGTTCTCCTGCAACCAGCGCACCGCATCGGCGACGTCGACGAACTGCGCGGGTGACTGCGCGACCCCGGTCAACCGGTAGTCCACCGTGGCCACGGCGTAGCCGCGCTCCAGAAGTCGTTGTGCCGCCAGGGATTCCGGCGCGTACGGATCGGCGTCGAGGGTGCGGGCACCCGCGTCCCAACCGCCGCCGTGCACGTAGACGACCAGCGGTGTCGCGACGGCCGCGCGCGGCGGCAGGTACAGGTCCAGGCGCAGCGCCCCGGTGTCGCGCTGGGCGTAGACCTGGTGCCGGAACACCTGGTGCGCACCCAGATCCCGAACCGGCTCGACGGGCGCAACACCGGCCTCGGACCGCGAGCAACCGGCAGCCACCAGCGCGACCAGCGCCAACCCGGCCGCGAGAACACGCCGTGCCACCGCGACCTCCCACGATCTCGCACCTCGTCACCCGGACGAGTTAGCTTAACAAGATCGCAGGCCCCGCACCCCCAACCTCGAGAACCGCCGCATCCAGGTCGCCGATCACGGCCGTATTCGGGAACCTGATTACGGCCGTATTCGGGAACCTGAATACGGCAGTATTCCGGGCACGACCCGGGTTGCGGCCGTTGTCAGGTGCCCGATTGCGGCGGTGTTCAGGGCACGACCCGGATTACCGCCGTATTCGGGTACCCGATTACGGCGGTAATCCGGGTCCTGATTACTGGGGTGTTCCGGGACCCGAGCAGGGACCGGGCCGGGGCCGAGCCCCGGACGAGACCGGGTGGGTCAGGGGGTTTGGTCGGCTTCGTGTTGTTCTGCGGCCAGGAAGTGGGCGATCCGGGCCGTTGACTCGTAGAGGTCTCGGTAGTGGCGGTAGTAGTTCTCGTAACGCTCGGTGTTGCCCGGGTTGGGCCGGACGGTGTCCACGACCGGGTTCCAGGCGTCCGGGTCCACCGCGGCGCCGGTGCCGACGCCGGCCAGCAGGGCGTTGCCGTAGGCGGCGCCGACCGTCTCGGCGGGGATCTGCTGCTCCTTGCCCGTGATGTCGGAGACGATCTGCGTCCACAGCCCGCCCTGCGTGCCACCACCGACCGCGACCAGCCGACGCCCGGAACCACCCGCCTGCCCCATCGCCTCCAGGTTGTGCCGGACGCCGAAGGAGATCCCCTCCAGCGCCGCCCGGTACAGCTCGGCACGCCCGTGCTCCAAGGTCAGCCCGGCGAGCACGCCGCGCGCCGAGGGGTCGAAGATCGGCGTGCGCTCCCCGGCGAAGTACGGCAGCAGCAACAGCCCTCGCGAGCCCGCCGGGACCGTCGCGGCTTCGGAGACGAGCTGCGCGAAGTCGCCGTCGACGAGCCCGCGCAGCCAGTCGGTGACCGCTCCGGAGGTCGCCATGCCGGCGGCCAGCGTGTAGGTGTCGGGGAAGGCGCCGCAGGTGCCCCACAGCGCCGGGTGCGGCGTGACCTCGTCGAGGACCTCGACGAAGAACATCGTGGTCCCGTACATCAGCATCACGTCACCCGGAGCGCGCACGCCGACGCTGGTCGCCTCGGCCCACGCGTCGACCGTGCCCGCCGTGACCGGAAGCCCCTCCGGCAGGCCGGTTTCGGCCGCCGCCTCCGCCCCGACGCGGCCGACGACCTCGGTCGGCCACGCCAGTTCCGGAAGCGGCAGGTCGGGCGCCACGCGAGCGGCCCAGTCCGCTGACCAGTCCCGCGCCCGCAGGTCGTAGATCGGGTCGCACTGGCTGGCCGAGTGGTGATCGAGCACGTACCTGCCGGTCAGCCGGTGCACCAGATAAGAGCTGCACATCAGCAGCATCTCGGTGCGCCGGTAGACCTCCGGCTCGTGCTTGGCCAGCCACCGGATCTTCGGCCCCACCGCCTGGCTGGACAGCGCCGAACCGCCGCGACTCAGGATCTCCTCGGCGCCGAGTTCAGCGGTGAGCTCGTCGATCTCGTCGGTCGCGCGGGTGTCGACGCCGTAGAGGATCGCCGGGCGCAGCGGTTTTCCGCTGCCGTCGGCGGGCAGCAGCACCGGTCCGATGCCGCTGACGCCCAGCCCGGCGAGCTCGTAGCCCTCGGCGGCGGGCAGCAGTTCCCTGGTCAGCTCCAGGAAATCCGCCCACCACACCGATTCCGCGTCGTGCTCCACCCAACCCGGGTGCGGGTGCGAGGTCTGGTGCGGTCGGCTCGCACGCGCGACGATCTTGCCGGTGGCGTCGACCAGCACCCCCTTCGAGCTGGAGGTGCCGATGTCGATGCCGAGCAGGGCCGCCTGTGAGTGCTGAAGCCGGTCGGCACCGGCTTCAGCACTCACGACCCCGACCCCCGGCTCCACTCGTCCAGGCGGATGTCCAGCTGTTCGGCCACGGCGCGCAGCGCGGCTCGGTGATCACCGGGCACGGCGTGGATGTGGTTCGCCCCGAACTTCGACAGGAACACCTCGCCCGGCGCGTCCAGCCGCGCGAACGCGTGCGGCCACTCCGGTGTGGACTGGTCGACGAGGGTCTTGTTCGTCGCCTCGTCGTAGTTCTCGAACTCGCCGAGCATCAGCTGCAGCCGGTACTCGCCGTTCTCCCTGGTCAGACGGCCGAGCGTCATCTCTCCCGGGGCCGCGATGTGCTGCACCGAGGCGCCGCCCGCGGGGAAGAAGAACACCTCCGGGTAGAAGTTGACCTTCGACAGGTTCTCCGCCGGGTCGTCGCTGCGCGCGGCGTACCAGGTGGCGTGCTGGCCGGAGTTGCAGAGGTCCCAGATGTCGCGGTCGGCGTGGTAGTGCCGGACGTCGGCGAACAGCACCGGCGTGCCGGAGATGGCCTTGAACAGCTGCATCGTCAGCGCGCCGTCCATGTCGGCCTCGGTGGCGCACACGTGCGGCTGCTTGGGGCCGTTCCAGTCGTAGGGGTCGTTGAGGAACGCCTCGGTGACGTCCATCGTCGCGAAGTTCTCGGTCAGCTCGGGCTGCGCCTTGATCCCGGAGAAGTCCAGGTTGCGCTCCTCGATGATGTCGCGAATCGCCAGGTAGGAGCGGATCTGGCGTTCCAGCAGCTCGGGCGTGAGCTTGTCGCCGTCGTAGTGCACGCCGGCCGCGTGCTGCTCGATCCACTCGCGGGCCTTCTTCGCCTCGGCCCCGTCGGCCTGCTCGGCGCGCAGCACCAGTTCGTACTGGTCGATCTCCTCGACGTCGACGCCGAACTTGCGCATCCACTGGTCGGTGTTGGCCACGGCGGTGTTCATGCCCATCGGGCGTCCGCCGAAGCGGCCGAAGGTGGAGCCGTGCAGCGAGCTCACCGCGGCCGAGGCCTGCGCGTGCACGCCGATCTTGGCGGCCAGGTCGGCGTCGTCGGGTGCTCCCCAGGCGCGGGTGTGCTTGCGGCCGATCTGGTCCAGCGCGCCGCCTGCGGCGAGCATCCCGACCAGGCCGGGCTCGGTGGGGTCGGTGCTGGCCACCAGCACCAGCGGGCTGCGGGTGGCATCCGCGGCCAGCATCGTGAAGTGCGGGAACGACCAGACCGCGTAGTAGAAGACGGTGACGTCCACGTCGGCCGCCGCGACCTCGCGGGCGACGGAGACGGCCAGGGAGTTGGTGGCGACCAGATCGGCGCCGACGACGACCTCGTGGCCCGCCGCGCGCAGCGAGGCGACCAGAGCGTCCTGTTTGGACTGGATGAACTCGGCGTTGCGGGCGTGCACGTGACCACGCCCGTCCGAGATGCTGACGACACCGATGCGAGCCACAGTTCCTCCAAGTTCGCTTCACAGACGGCGTTGACTGCTGCTGAACCGGCGGTGCGCAGATGCTCGGCCGAATCGCCTGGAAGACCTTGCGAACCAGCGCGAGCAATCGTTTTCTCGGACGCTATTCTGGCGTAATACGAGCTGTCAAGGCGGGTGACCCACCGTCACTCGCCCAGCGGTGAGGGAGGAAGTCGTGGCGACCATCAACGACGTGGCGACCCGCGCGGGAGTGTCCACGGCCACCGTCTCCCGAGCTCTTAACGGCAAGGCGACGGTCGATCCGGAGCTCGCCGGGAGGGTGCTCGCCGCAGCCGAAGAACTCGGGTACCGGCCCAACGGACCCGCCCGCAACCTGCGGAAACAGGAAACCGCGGTGCTCGCGTTGATCATCTCCGACGTGGAGAACCCGTTCTTCACGGCGATCGCGCGAGGCGTCGAGGACGTCGCGCACGAGGCCGGCTACTCGCTGGTGCTGTGCAACTCCGACGACGCCCCGGACAAGGAGCGCGAGTACGTCGACGTCGCGCTGCAGGAGCGCGTCGCCGGGGTGCTGCTCTCGCCCACCGGCAGCCCGGGCACGGCCGAGCTGCTGGCCCGGCACAGCACGCCGGTAGTGGCGGTCGACCGGCCGCTCCCGGATCGCGCGAGCGACACGGTGCTGGTCGACAACCGGCTGGCGGCCAAGCACGCGACGCTGCACCTGGCCGGGCAGGGCTACAGCCGCATCGGCTGCCTGACCGGTCCGAGCGGCGTGCCCACGGCCGACGACCGGCTGGCCGGCTACCGCGACGGGCTGCGCGCGGCGAAGCTGCCCAGCTCCACCTCGCTGGTGCGGCGGTCGAAGTTCAAGGCCGACGGCGCGCAGCAGGCCGCGCACGCGCTGCTCAGGCAGAACGATCCGCCGGACGCGCTGCTGGTCGGCAACAGCGCGATGGCCGTCGGCGTGTTGGAAGCGTTAGCGGCGCTGAAGCTCAAGCCCGGCCGCGACGTCGGAGTCGTCGCCTTCGACGACGCCCCCTGGACCACGCTGCTCGACCCGCCGCTGTCGGTCGTAGCCCAGCCCGCCTACGACATGGGCGCGCTGGCGGCCCGCCTCCTGCTCGAGCGCATCTCGGGCGACCGCGAGGAAACCTCCACCACGACGCTGTCCGCCCACCTGGTCGCGCGCGGCAGCTCCTCCCGCTGAGGGCAGTCCTGCTCCAGGGGCATCCCGGTGCCGCGGCCGGCCACCCGCGGAGGCGTCGCAACGCGAATCGGTACCCGGGTCTCCTGTGAGATCCGGGTACCGATTTTTCGCGAGCGCTCAGTTCGAGCTGCGCACGACGCCGTTGTCCTCGCTGGTCGATGTCTCACTCGTGCCCGGCTCCGGTGGCGCCGAGTCGGTGGGCGTCGAGCCGGTGGAGGTCGGCTGGCCCGGGTCCTGCGGAGCGGTCGGAGCCGGTTGTGACGGGGGCTGGGTCGGGGTCCGTGGCGCCGGCGGGAGGGCCGGTGGGACCTCCGGTGGCGGCGGGCCCACCGGAAGACTGCGCCCGGCCGGAGCTCCGTACCAGTAGGCCGTGGAGCTGTAGTCGCCCGGTTCGTCGTTGACCGGGCCGTGCTCGATGCCCGCGACCAGACCGTTCCGGAAGGACACCGCGTCGCCCACCATCAGCCGGTAGGCACCGGTGCAGTCGAACTGGCAGCCGTCCTGGTTCACCTCGTGGCCGGGGTTGCCGGCCTGCGGCATCGAGAACGTCGTGCCGAACCGGAAGTACCAGCCCGACTCGTAGAAGTCCTCGCTCCCGGTCCCGTGCCACGCGGGTTCCTGGGCTCCGTCGACGTAGAACCGCTCGTCGCCCTCCAGGTAGTTGCGCGGGTTGGACGCCGTCTGCCGCGTGGAGTGCGGCAGCACGCTGGCCTTGGTCTCGTTGAGCGGGATCAGGCCGCGCATGGTGTGGGTGACCCCGTAGAACGTGCCCGCCCCACCGGGGTCGAGGAAGTTCCAGTCCTGCCCGGGGACCGTGGTGCCGCGCTTGTGCGTGGCGTGGAAGTGACCGCTGCCCTCGTCGACGCCGCCGGGCCCGGTGACGACCTCCGCCGTGGCCCCCTCGATCGGGATGCCGCTGGCGTTGACGATCTCCACCTTGGCGCTCTCGTTGAACGGCATCGGCCACCACGACGTGTACCAGCCGTCCTGCCCGGGATCGACCGAGCTCATCATGGTGCGCACGTCGTACTCGCCGAGCCCGGTGCCGAAGAACTCGCCGATCGGCGCGTCCACAGTGGTCTCGCCGTCGAAGGTGATGCGCAGCCGCGCCGAGGACAGCACCTCGTCGGAGGCCGCGACCTGCTCCGGCGGGATCGTGTACCGCCCGAACAGCTGAGAGCGCTCGAAGACCGGGTTGTCGATCTGGTAGCCGTGCGCGCTCTCCTCGCCCGGGTGCCCGGGACCGAGGTCGAGCACGTCGGTGCGCACCCACTCGCCGTTGACCAGGCTCTGCACGTCGTAGCGGAACTCGTTGACGTCCAAGGAGGACGAGACGAACCGGTTGTCGACCTCGATCGAGGACTCCCCGGCGGTGACGTCCGCGGGCACGTCGATCGACTGCACGCCCCACTGGCCGGGAGCGGCCGCGCCGCTGCGCCACTCGCCCACCACCTGGCCGTTGACGGCCATGCTCGCGACCTGGTCGGCGACCTGCGGGTCGAACCGCCGGATCACGCGGACGCCCTCGTTGTTCGGGTCCACGCGCATCCGGAACCGGCTGCCACCGCCCTGCCCGAACGCCATGCCGTCGTCGACGACCTGCGGCGCCGCCACCACCTGCGGCAAGCGCACCCGCAGCTGGTTGATCCGCGCAGGTCCGCTCACCTCGGCGACGGTGTGCGCGCCGCCGGGCGCCAGGCCGAAGTCGCTGCGCACCGGTGTTCCGCCGGTGGCGTTCTTCGGATCGGACACGCCGAAGCCCTGCATCTTCGTCAGCACGTCGGTGGCCGGGTCCGAGGGGTCGAAGGTCTCCACGCCTTCCGCGTCGGGGAAGGCCCGGTAGTTCACGTGGTAGAAGTCCGGGTTGTTGCGCACGGTCACGCGCATCGATTCGCGGAACGGCATCGGCACCTTGCTGACCACACCGCCTGCGGCGTCGTCGGCGTTGCCCACCAGGGGCCACACGAACGGCGCTCCGATCTTGCCGCTGACCACGTCGATGAACGGTGCGTCGAGCACCGTGCGGCCGTCGAGCTCGACGACGATGTTGCCGGTCGCGGTGACATCGCCCCACGGCTCGCGGGTGCTCCACAGACCGGAGATCTCACCTGGCCCGGTGTGCTCGGCGATCACGCATCCCTGCGCCGATTCGCGCAGGCAGGAGTAGGTGCCCTCGAATCCGTCGTTGTTACCTCCGGACCGGTCGTAGCTGGAGAACTGCAAGGACTGCTCGGCGCCGCGCAGCCGCGGCATCCCGTCGAGGTCTCGGTACGAGTCCCAGCCGACCTGGCCCTTGCTCGGCGGCGCAGGTTGCTGGGCGTGGGCTCGGACGCTCGCGAACCCGGCGTCGACGATCACCGCGGCTGCGGCGAGCGAGAAGACACCCAGGTAGGCGGCGAGCCGGCGTGACCGCCGGCGGGCGTCGCTTCGCGACGGTGCGGAGCGTTCTGTCATCGTGCTCGCCCTCCCCTGCGGACAGCGCTGTCCACCGCAGACAGTTCTGCCGCTGATTCCGGTTCCGGTGAATCGTGATGCGCTCTAACTCAGTGGTTTCCAACCGACTCGGACCCGGCAAGATCTCAAAGCGCGATCTAGCGCAGCGTAAGAAATGGCCTCCCGGACGGCAACCAAACAACAGGCACGGAATAGTCATCGATACGCGAATTCACTCAATAAGATGGTCTCTGGTGTGTCGTACTTACGACAGCCGCCAACCAGGTGTTTCTGGTTGCCGGGCAGCGGAATTCGGTGTATCGAGCCAGTGTCGCCGACCTTTCGCGCGCGAAAAGACCGCAGCACTCGAAACGAGCGCTGCGGCCTGTTTTCGGTCCGGGGCGGCGCGGCCCTTTCCGCGCCTACTCCTGCAACCCGGAAAGGTTCCCGTCCACTTCGGCTTCTAACCCTGATTGAGTCGGCCGTACACCTCGGCCGCGTTGTCCTTCGTGATCAGTTCGGTCCCCAGGGTCTGGGTCTTGGGCACCTGCTGGCAGTCGACCAGGATCTTCTTGGCCGCCTCGACGGCCTCCGCGCCACCCGTCGGGTAGAGGTTCGTGGCCTGCAGCCGGCCTTCCTCCACCGCCTTGATGCCGCCGGAGGGGATCGGCAATCCGTCGATGCCCACGAACTTCAGGTCCGGTCGGTTGGCGGCCTGCGCGGCCAGCCAGGCGCCCTCGGCCATCGGATCGTTCTGCGAGTACACGGCCTGGATGTCCGGGTGGGCCTTGAGCAGCGCGTCCATCTTCTGCTGCCCGACCGAGCGCTCCCACTCGCCGTCGGCGGTGGCCACGACCTCGATCTTGGATCCCGCGATTCCCTGCTTGAAGCCCTCTTCCCGCTCAGCGGCCGGGGTCGAGCCGGACAGGCCCTTGATCTGCACGATCTTGCCGCCCTGCGGTAGCAGCGTGTTCTTGAAGAACTCGCCCGCCTGCTTGCCGATGGCGACGTTGTCCGCGCCGATGTAGGTCGTGTACGCCTCGCCGTCGACCTTGCGGTCCAGCACCACGACCGGGATGCCCTGGTTGTAGGCCTTGCGCACCACGTCGGTCAGCGGCGCCGCCTCGTTCGGGGAGATCATCAGCAGGTCCACCTGCTTGGTCATGAAGTTCTCGACGTCGGTGACCTGCTTGGAGTTGTCCTTCGCGGCGTCCGAGAACTGCACCTCCTCGAACTGCGGGACCTTCTGCGCGGCCTTGCGGATGTCGTCGTCCATCCGCACCCGGTACGGCTCGGCGAGGTTCGCCTGGCTCATCCCGATCGTGTACTTGCCGTTGGCGCCCTGGCAGTCCTTCGTCGGGTCCTGGGCCTGGACCTGCCCGGTGTTCTCGCTGGTCGTCCCGCAACCGGCGGCGGCGAGCGCGACCGCGGCGCACGTGATTGCGACCAAGGACTTCGTTGTCTTGCGCATCGTGCTCCCTTCGGTAGATCTGCCTCAGGCCGTGGGGCGCAGGCGCTGCAGCGCCGCCGCCGCGACGATCACCAGACCCTTGATCAGCAGTTGCAGATCGGTGTTGACGCTGTTCAGGCTCAGGATGTTGTTGAGGATGCCGAGCAGCAGAGCACCGGCGATGGTGCCGATCACCGAGCCCCGGCCACCGGCCAGGCTGGTGCCGCCGACAACCACCGCGGCGATTCCGTCGAGCTCGTAGGCGGTTCCGTCGTTGGGGCTGCCCGCGTTGAGCTGACCGGCGTGCACGATGCCGGCCAGCGCGGCGCAGAACCCCGCGATGACGAAGGCGATGATCTTGACCCGGTTCACCGGCACGCCCGAGAGACGAGCCGCCTTCTCGTTCCCACCGATCGCGTACAGGTGCCGGGAGTAGGCGCTGGAGCGCAGGAACAGGATCGCGATCACGGCCACCGCGGCGAAGATCAGCGCCGGGATCGGCACCACGCCGCCGAAGGTCCGCTCCCCCAGCAGCGAGAACAGCATCGGGGCCTGCCCCGGGCCGTCGCCGTAGGAGATCTGCACGGTCTCGCCGCCGGACCACATGCGCGCCAGCCCGCGCGCGATCTGCAATCCGGCCAGGGTGACGATGAACGCCTGCACCCCCAGCAGCGCCACCGCGGCCCCCTGCATGAACCCGAAGACGATTCCGGCCAGCAGCACCACGACGACCGTGGCCAACACGCCGTAGCCGCTGTTGACCATGAGCACGGCGGAACCGACCGCCGCCAGCCCCAGCACCGACCCGACCGACAGGTCGATGCCGCCGATGAGGATCACGAAGGTCAGCCCGATCGCGATGATCCCGATCTCGGAGACCGCGCGCACGATGTTGAACAGGTTGTCGCTGCTCAGGAACAGGATCTGGCCGTCGTTGCGGGGTGAGAAGATCACCGCAGCGATGAACACCGCGACCAGACCGAAGAAACTCTGGAACTTGAACAGGGTCTCGACGGTGTCGGTCCGCTTGGAACGCTGCGCGGGCAGATCTCCGGGCACGGGCCGCTGCTCCGTCTGATTGCTCAATTCGCACCTCCCCCGGTGCTCTGCCCGGTGCCGACCGCCGGCCCCGGTGGATTCCCGTTCCGATCGCCCATCGCCGCTGCCAGCAGATCGGCCTCCCCGGCATGAGCGGTGTCGAACTCGGCGACGCTGCGCCCGGCGCGCAGCACGACCACCCGGTGGCACACCCCCACCAGCTCGGGGAGTTCCGAGGAGGCCAGCAGCACGCCGATGCCGCGACCGGCGATGTCCGAGAGCAACTGGTAGATCTCCGCCTTCGCGCCGATGTCCACGCCCCGCGTCGGGTCGTCGAGCAGCAGCAGTCGGGGCTCGGTGAGCAGCATGCGCCCGAAGACGACCTTCTGCTGGTTGCCGCCGGAGAGGGTGCCGACCGCGTCGGAGATGCGGTCGAGCTTGACCTTGAGCTGGTCGACGCTGCGCCGGGTCGCGCCGAGTTCGGAGCTGCGGCGAACCATTCCGGCGACACCCAGTCGGTGGAGCACCGACAGCACGGTGTTGGCGGTGACCGAGTGCCCGAGCACCAGCCCGGAGCTGCGCCGATCCTCCGGCACGAAGGCGATCCCCGAGCGCAGCGCCTGCCTCGGCCCTGCCGGGCGCACCGGTTTGCCGTCGAGCGAGACCTCCCCCTCCCAGGTCCCGGACGAGCCAGCCCCGTAGAGCGATTCGAGCAGTTCGGTCCGCCCGGCTCCGAGCAGTCCGCACAGGCCGACGATCTCGCCGCTGCGGACGGTCAGGTCGATGCCGTCGGGTTCCCTCCGGCCGACCCGCGCGCGGCGGGGGTGCACGGCGAAGCCCTTGACGCTGAGCAGTTCTTCGCCGATGTCGACCGTCTGCGAGCGGAAGCGGGTCTGCACCGAGCGCCCCACCATCGCTTCGGCGGCTTCCTCGGCGGTCATCGCCTGCGCGTCGAACTCGGCGACCTTGCGGCCGTTGCGCAGCACGGTGGCGCGGTCGGCGACCTGGCCGATTTCATCCATCCGGTGCGAGATGTAGACGATGCCGGTGCCGGTGCGGCGCAGCTCGCCGATGACGCCGAAGAGCCGGTCGACCTCCGTTGTGGACAGTGCCGAGGTCGGCTCGTCCATGATCAGCACCTTGGCGTCCAGCGACAGCGCGCGGGCGATGGTGACCAGCTGCTGCTCACCGACCCGCAGCTCGCCGACCGGGCGGTTCGGGTCGAGGTCGATCCCGGTGCGCCGCAGCAACTCCCGGGTGCGCTCGGACATCGCGCGCCGCTCCACGGTGCCCAGCCGGGTGCGCGGTTCGCGTCCCAGGTGGAGGTTCTCGGCGACGCTCAGGGCCGGGACGAGGTCGAGTTCCTGGTGGATCATCGCGACCCCGGCGTGTTGGGCGTCCGCGGGTTTTCCGAACTGGACCGAGTGACCCTCGATGGTGATCCCACCGGTGTGGTCGGTGATGTCGCCGGAGAGGACCTTCATCAAGGTGCTCTTGCCTGCCCCGTTCTCGCCGAGCAGAGCGTGCACCTCGCCGCCGCGAACCGTGAGGTCAACCGCGTCGCAGGCGAGCACACCGCCGTAACGCTTGGTGATGCCGGTCATCTCGACCAGCGGTGGCGCCGTGTTCATTTCGACCCCCGTCTCGTCGCTCACGCAGGCGAGAAAACGATTGCTCGGACGCTAAGATGGCCGCACTCCCTGTGTCAAGGCTCACACGCTCGACCGAGCGATACGGCATCCATTTGGCTGCACGAAGATCACGCGACGATCACGCCCCGTCGTGTCGAAACCATCACCCGACGTGGGGTAATGCGCCCGTTCCCCGAGAGGGCTCTCGCGGTGGGGTACTGGACCGTTACCGTTGGGGATTGTGACCGCGATCCGCGAGAGCCAGAGCGCTTCAACTTCCGGTAATGGCGCGCCCGAATGGGGTGCGCGCTCCGCGTTCAGCACCAACGGGGTGCCGCTGTGGGGCGCCGTGTTGCTGGCTGCCGTCCCGACCGCGATCGGCACCGTGCTGGACACCTTGATCTGGAAACAGCCCGGATTCATCTTCAAGACCTGCTTCTTCCTCGGTTGTCTGGCTGCGGTGCTGCTGGTGCAGCGGCGAAGCGTGTTCGGTCCGATGGTGCAGCCACCGCTCGTTCTCGGCATCGTGATGCCCGTGCTGGTGCTGATCACCGGGGCCGGGAGCACGTCGGGCGCGGGCGTCATGGGCAAGGCGCTGTCGGTCGCGCGCCCGCTGATCACCAGCTTCCCGATCATGGCCGGGGCCACCGCGGTCGCGCTCGGCATCGGGCTGCTCCGGATGTTCGTCACGCAGAAGGTCGAGACCGACGACGACTTCGACCTCGGCGTCGACCCCGACGCCAAGACCAAGAAGGCCAGACCCGTACCGCCGCCGCGCAAGAAGGCCGCGCGGGACGAGGCACCGCGCAAGCGCCCGGCCTCGGATCGGGACCGCAAACCCCGCGGCGAGCAGCGCAAGCCGCGCGAGGACGGCCGCGGTGGCGACCGGCGCGCCGAGCCCCGGCAGCCGCGGGGCACCGGGCCGCGCGAGACCCAGGGACGCCCGAAGGGCGACTCCCCGCGCCGCGGTGACGTGCCCGGACGCCCTCGCCCCAACGACCCGCGCGCAGGAGGACCCCGTCCGCCCCGCCAGGGCGGCCCAGGACGGCCGCGCCCGCCGGAACCGCCACCGGGGGGCCGCCCCCGGCGTCCCGGCCCGTAGAGACGCGAAAAAGCCGCCCGGCTCCAGGAAATCGGAGCCGGGCGGCTTTTTTCGTCGGAAGTCAGCTCAGCGGACGCTCTTGGGGTTGTCCTTGTTCTCGTCGAGGTCCTTGCGGAGCTCCCGGGGCAGCGCGAAGGTGACCTTCTCGTTGGCGGTCGTGACCTCTTCGACGTCGCCCCAGCCGCGCTCGGCGAGGTGGTCCAGGACCTGCAGCACCAGGACGTCCGGGACGGACGCGCCGCTGGTGACGCCGACCGTGGTCACCCCGTCCAGCCAGGCGTCCTCGATCTGCGAGGCGTAGTCGATCAGGTGCGAGTCCGACGCCCCGGCCTGCAGCGCGACCTCGACGAGCCGCTTGGAGTTCGAGGAGTTCTGCGAGCCCACCACGATCACCAGGTCGCACTGCGGGGCCATCACCTTGACCGCCTGCTGGCGGTTGGAGGTGGCGTAGCAGATGTCGTCGCTGGGCGGGGCCTGCAGCGTCGGGAACTTCTCGGTGAGCTGGTCCACCCGCTCCATGGTCTCGTCGACGCTGAGGGTGGTCTGCGACAGCCAGACGACCTTGCTCGGGTCGCGGACCTGCACCTTGTCGACGTCCTCGGGCTTGTCCACCAGCTGCACGCGCTCGGGCGCCTCACCGGCGGTGCCCTCGACCTCCTCGTGGCCCTCGTGGCCGATCAGGAGGATGTCGTAGTCGTCGCGCGCGAAGCGGTTGACCTCCTTGTGCACCTTCGTCACCAGCGGGCAGGTGGCGTCGATCGTGCGGAGCTTGCGCTCCTCGGCCTCCTGGTGGACGGCCGGGGACACGCCGTGCGCGGAGAAGACCACGAGCGCGCCCTCGGGCACCTCGTCGGTCTCGTCCACGAAGATCACGCCGCGCTCGGTCAGGGTGTCCACGACGTGCCGGTTGTGCACGATCTCCTTGCGGACGTAGACCGGTGGGCCGTAGGTCTCCAGCGCCTTCTCGACGGTGATGACTGCGCGGTCGACACCTGCGCAGTACCCGCGGGGCTTGGCCAGCAGGACCCGCTTGGTCCGGCCGGCGTCGTCAACGGGGTCGGGTTCGAGGTCGCGGGCCTCAGGCGTGGTCGTCATGCCATCAAGGGTACGGATCCGCGCCTGCCCGCTCCGCCGCCGGTCGGTGCTCACCGTCACTCCATCGTGGGGTCCATCGCGGTTCCGCCGGACGTCGGTCCTCGGTCACATTCCGGCGTTGAACCGATGGTCTGGCGGCCACATCTGCGGCAGGCTGGGCGCATGTCAGAGTTCCCCCTCCCGGTGCGGGTGGCGGCCGGGCTCGCGGCGACCGCCGTCGAGCAGGCCCGCGCGCTCCCGGCCACCCTCCTCGGCATGCCCGTGACCGTCGCCAGCCAGGCGTTGCAGGCGTCGATGCGGGTGCAGCAGCACATCACCGAACTCGCGATCAAGGGCGACGAGGCGCTGTCGGTCCTGCGCACGCCCGAGGAAGAACCGTCGTGGGCGACCTTCGACGAGGACATCGCCCCGGAACCGGCGGTGATCCCCGAGCCCGAGGCCGGGGAGAACTCGCTGCTCGCCGACTACGACGCGCTGAGCCTCCCCCAGCTGCGCGGTCGCCTGCGCTCGTACACCGAGGACGACCTCGCCGAACTGCTCGCCCACGAGGAGCGCAACGAGCAGCGCCCGGACTACCTCCGAATGCTCCGCAATCGCCTCACCCGCCTGAGAGAGCAGTAGCAAGCGACGAAGTCGCTTTCTCCTTTCACCACCCTCGCAACTCGCACCGCCGCGGGTTCTCAGCGGTTCTCTGGGGAGGACAGCCGCAGCGCCGCGTATTGACATACTCAAGTCGCGGATCCCGGAGCCAGAGGGCCGCTGAGGTTCCGCTACTTGCACCGCCGAGCAGAATGAGCCTTGAAACGATCAAAGAGGAGGAACGCTGAGTTCGCCTACTAGTGCTGAGGAACCGTGGCCGGTGCGGACGGTGGCCCGCAAGATCGCCGACTGGATCAACCGGCTCGGGCAGATCTGGGTCGAAGGTCAGATCACCCAGATCTCGATGCGGTCCGGCGCGCAGACGGCGTTCCTGACGCTCCGCGATCCCTCCGCGGACGTGTCGCTGACCCTGACCTGCTCGTCGTCGCTGCTGCGCAAGATGGACCCGCCGCTGACCGATGGCAGCCGGGTCGTGGTGCACGGCAAGCCGACGTTCTTCGTCGGTCGCGGCACGCTGAGCCTGCGGGTCGACGAGATCCGGGCCGTCGGCATCGGTGAGCTGCTGGCCCGCATCGAACGGCTCCGCCAGCTGCTCAAGGCCGAAGGTCTGTTCGACCCGGCGCGCAAGCGGCCGTTGCCGTTCCTGCCCAACCGGGTCGGCCTGATCACCGGCCGCGCCTCGGCCGCCGAGCACGACGTGCTGACCAACGCGCAGCTGCGCTGGCCGGCCGTGCAGTTCGAGATCCGCAACGTCGCCGTGCAGGGCACGAGCGCGGTGCCGCAGATCCTGCCCGCGCTGGAGGCGCTCGACCGGATGCCCGAGGTCGACGTGATCGTGCTGGCGCGCGGCGGCGGCAGCGTCGAGGACCTGCTCCCGTTCTCCGACGAGGCGCTGTGCCGGGCGGTGTCGGCCTGCAAGACCCCGGTGATCAGCGCGATCGGGCACGAACCGGACTCGCCGCTGCTCGACCACGTGGCCGATGTGCGCTGTTCCACACCGACGGGTGCGGGCAAGCGCGTGGTGCCCGACGTGGCCGAGGAGGGCCAGCGCATCCGGCAGTTGCGCGACCGGGCTCGGCGGGCTCTGCACGGATGGGTGGATCGTGAGCGCAGGCTGCTCGACCAGCTGCGCAGCCGGCCCGCGCTGGCCGATCCGCACCGCCCGCTGCAGCAGCGCTCCGAGCAGGTCGCGATGCTGCGCGAACGCTCCAGGCGGGCGATGAGCACGGTGCTCACCACGGAGGGTCACGCGTTGAGCGCTACTCGATCACGCTTGACGACCCTCGGCCCTGCGGCCACTCTGGCTCGTGGATACGCGATCGTGCAGCGCATCGAGGAGACCGACGAGGTCGACGGGGTGCTGCGCACCGTCGATGACGCGCCTCCGGGCACTCGGCTGCGGGTGCGGGTCGCCGACGGCGCGGTCCACGCCGTCGTACCGGACTGATCAAGGACGTCAACGTGCACCCGAAGCAGGAGCCCTCGTTCCTCCCCCTCACCGTGGGCGCGGCGCGCACCGCGGAGCGGGCGGGCGAGGTCCGGCGCTGCGCCGAGGCCGCCGAGGTCACGGCGGAGGGGACGTGGGCCGCGCTCCTGGGCGGGTGCGATTCGGCCGAGCGCAAGGACCTGCCCGGCAGGCTGCGGGCCTTGATCGACGCGACCTCGGGGTATGTGGGACCCACCTGGTGGGCGGCGTCGGCCCACCGACGTAGGGTCGCGGAGGCCCAGCTGCGCATCAACGACGCGGTGCGCGAAGGCGACGGCGCTGAGTTCGCCGAGGCCTTCGTCGGCTACGACCAGGCGATCGCCACCGCGGTGGTGTCCGTGCGAGCGAATGTGGAGAGCCCCACCCCGTGACCGAGAACCAGCAGGACGAGCACTTCGACCCGGTCGCCGAGCACCCGGAGGTCGCCGAGCTCGGCTACGAGGACGCCCGCGATCAGCTGGCCGAGGTCGTCAAGCAGCTGGAGGCCGGCGGGTTGTCCCTGGAGGACTCGCTGGCCCTCTGGGAGAAGGGCGAAGCGCTGGCGACGGTCTGCGAACGCCACCTGGCCGGTGCCCGCGAGCGAGTCGAACGCGCTCTCGCCGCGGTCGAAGAGGACTCCTGAGCCACCGTCACCAGCCCTCGTCGAATTTCGCGCGAAATTCGAGTCGCGAAGTTCGGGCTCGAATTTCGCGCGAAATTCGAATTCCTCACCCGGCGGTGTGACTCGCGACGGCGGGTTCAGCCGACCGGCGGGGCCGTGAGGGCGGCTTCGGCGAGGGTGCGGAACTCCGCTTCGCCGGCGTTGCCGGTGATCAGCAGGCGGACGCCGTCGCGCTCGGACACCCACGCCTGCTCATCGCGAACGCCCTGGTAGCGGACCCACTGGCGGCCACCGGCCTCGACGGTGCCGAGCGCCTGCGGGGCCTGCCGCGTCTCGCCGGCGACCAGTTCCTCCTCGGCGGCGTTGGACTGGGCCAGCCGCAGGTACTGCGCCTCGCCGGTCAGCCAGCCGACCCGGACGACCTCGGTGTGCGAGGGCAGCGTGGTGCTGGTGCTGGAGTTGGCCCGCCAGCTGGCGGGCAGCTTCGGATCGACCACCGGGAAGTCCACTCCGGCGGCGGCGTCGTGCAGCTCGGCCTGAACGTTCACCGTGGGCACCGATCCGTTGTCGACCGTGGGGCCGGTGGGAGTGAACGAGCACTGCGTGAACAGGCCTGCGATGCCGAACGAGACCAGCACCAACGGCAGGATGGCGAAGAGCATCGCCGACATGGTCCGCGGCGGGCGGGACGGAGCCGGTCGCTGGTTGCGGGGTTCAGCCACGACACCCATGCTCTCACCGGCAGCACCGCAGCTCAGCGGGCAGGGGCAGGGGGAGTGGGCTGCCCCACGCGAATGATCCCCGAACCCCGATGATCTGGGAAGATCGCAGCCAACAAGCCTGAGCGCGGGGCATTTCCCGCCGGACTCGGGCGGTACCGACGATGCCTCACAACTCCGGAGGGCGCGATGACGCAACGACACCCGGAAGCACCCGATCGCAACTTGGCGATGGAACTCGTCCGCGTGACCGAAGCCGCCGCGATGGCCGGTGGTCGCTGGGTCGGCCGCGGCGACAAGAACGCGGGTGACGGAGCCGCCGTGGACGCCATGCGCAAGCTCATCGGCACCGTGTCGATGCGCGGCACGGTGGTCATCGGCGAGGGCGAGAAGGACGAAGCGCCGATGCTCTACAACGGCGAGGAGGTCGGCAACGGGGAGGGCCCGGAGGTCGACGTCGCCGTGGACCCCATCGACGGCACGACGCTGCTCAGCAAGGGCATGCCGAACGCGCTGGCGGTGCTGGCGGTGTCCGAGCGCGGCACCATGTTCGACCCGTCCGCGGTGTTCTACATGGAGAAGATGGCGGTCGGTCCGGAGGCAGCGGGTGTCATCGACATCAGCGCCCCGATCGCGGAGAACGTCCGCCGGGTCGCCAAGGCCAAGCACGTCGACGTCTCCGACGTGACGGTGTGCGTGCTGGACCGGCCGCGGCACGAGCAGCTGGTCAAGGAGGTCCGCGAGGCCGGTGCCCGCGTGCAGTTCATCTCCGACGGCGACGTGGCTGGCGCGATCGCGGCAGCCCGCCCGAACAGCGGCGTCGACATGCTGCTGGGCATCGGCGGCACCCCGGAGGGCATCATCACCGCGTGCGCGCTGAAGTGCCTCGACGGTGAGATCCAGGGCCGGTTGTGGCCGCGCGACGACGAGGAGCGGGCGAAGCTGCGCGAGGCCGGGCACGACCCGAACCAGGTGCTGACCACTTCGGACCTGGTGCGCGGCGACAACATGTTCTTCGTGGCGACCGGCATCACCGACGGCGCGCTGCTGCGCGGTGTCCACTACCGCGCCGACCGGTGCACCACGCAGTCGATCGTGATGCGGTCGAAGTCCGGGACGACGCGCGTGGTCGACGCCTCGCACAAGCTCACCAAGCTGCGCGAGTACGCCGACGTGGACCTGGGCGAGAGCGGCGAGTAGTCGCCCTTATCGGGAAACCGGGAAAAACCGGCTCGACCGATCTTGATCAAGGTGGTGGCCTGCGGGTTGTCCGCGGGCCACCGCCTTTCCGGTTCGCCTCCTACGACCTTCGTCGGTACGCCGTGGTCGGGGGCGCCGTTAGCGTCAGCGGCCAGCCGGCCTTCGGAGCCGGGGTACCCGGAGGATTCGACACACATGCGCATTCGTTCGGTTCTCATCTCCGCGGTCGCCGCGGTCAGCGCAGTGGGCGCGCTGAGCATGCCCGCCGTCGCCGCCGGTGACGACGTCGACCCGATGATCATCGGTGGTCACGACGCGACCGAGACCTACTCGTTCATGGTTTCGCTGCAGCAGCAGGGCAGCCACATCTGCGGCGGCGCACTGATCAAGCCGGACTGGGTGGTGACCGCCGCGCACTGCGTTCAGAGCGGCGGTGACTTCACGGTCCGCGTGGGCAGCAACGACAACACCACGGGTGGCGAGGAAGCCGCCGTGACCAAGACCCAGGTGCACGACAGCGCCGACCTCGCGGTGCTGCAGCTGGACAAGCAGCTGTCCGCCGCGCCGATCTCGATCGCCGCCGAGTCCGGTGAGGCCGGAACCCCGAGCCGCATCATCGGCTGGGGCCAGACCTGCCCGGAGACCGGCTGCGGCGAGGTTCCGACGAACCTGCAGGAGCTGGACACGAGCATCGTCGACGACGCCGGCTGCACCGGCATCGACGCGGCGGGCGAGATCTGCACCGACAACCCGGGCGGCAACTCCGGTGCCTGCTACGGCGACTCGGGCGGCCCGCAGATCAAGGGCGCCCAGGGCAGTTGGGAGCTGATCGGCGCCACGAGCCGCTCCGGCAACGGCGACTCCACCTGCGCCACCGGCCCGTCGATCTACACCGACGTGACCGCCTTCGCCGACTGGATCAACCAGAACACCGGCAGCTGACCCGTTCAGCACCCCTGACGCGGCACCCGGGACGTCGTTCCCGGGTGCCGTTTCCACGTTCGGGGGGCTTTCAGGACAGGTTCGAGGAGTGGCCCGGGAACAGGTGGGCTTCCGGGTTGAGCTCGACGGCGATGTTGTTGACGGCCGTGGCGGCTTCGCCGAAGCCGGTGGCGATGAGCTTGACCTTCCCCGGGTAGGAGGCGACGTCACCTGCGGCGTAGACGCGGGCGCGGCTGGTGCGCATCGTCGTGTCGACCAGGATCGAGCGCTTCTCCAGGTCCAGGCCCCAGGATTCGATCGGGCCGAGATCGGCGGTGAAACCCAGTGCGGCGACGACCGTTTGGGCGGGCAGGACGCGTCGTTGCCCGTCGACGTCGATGGCCACCTCGATGAGTCCGCCCGAGTCGCCGCGGATTTCGGCGACCTCGGCCGGGACGATCAGCGGGATGCCGAGCTGCTCGACCTTGGTGACCAGGCCTTCGTGCGCGCGGAAGCGGGTGCGCCGGTGCACCAGGGTCACACTGCGGGCCACCGGTTGCAGCGCCAGCGCCCAGTCGAACGCCGAGTCGCCGCCGCCGACGACGACCACGTCGTGGCCGGCGTGCGCGGACAGCTCGGGGATGAAGTGCACGACGCCCTTGCCGACCCACTCCCCACCTGCGGGAAGCGGTCTCGGGGTGAACTCGCCGATTCCGGCGGTGACCAGCACCGCCCCGGCCCGGACCTGCTCGCCCTCGCCGACGTCGACCAGCAAGCCGCCGTCCACATCGGACAGCGAGACGGCAGGGCGCCCGAGCAGGTAGCGCGGGCCGTACTGCTCGGCCTGCTCGACCAGCGCGGCGATCAGGTCGCGTCCCCGGATCTCCGGGAAACCCGCCACATCGAAGATCATCTTCTCCGGGTACATCGCGGTCACCTGGCCACCGGGCTCCGGCAGCGCGTCCACCAGCGCCACCGACATCCCGCGAAACCCGGCGTAATAAGCGGCGAACAGCCCCGTCGGACCGGCTCCCACCACAAGCAGATCGACCTCGTGCGCCATCTCGGCATCCCGTCGCAGGCCCTGTGATACGGATCTCAGGCTAGTCGGCTCCGGCCGCTGTGTCCGCCCTTCTCCGACGCTGGGCCGATCAGCGCAGTTCGCTGCGGCGTGCAGCGGTACCTGGTCCCGCGCCCCACCCCTAACTTCCGGGGGAAGGGGATCACGTCGGGGAGGGGAATCTCTGTGAATAAATCATCCGCGCTGCTCAGCGGCATCGCAGCGCTCGCGCTCAGCGCCGGCTTCGCGCCGGCGGCGCAGGCCATCGACAACCCGGGTCCGCTGATCGTCGGCGGCCACGACGCCACCGAGTCCTACGAATGGATGGCCTCGCTGCAACGATCGGGGGCGCACAGCTGCGGCGCCTCGCTGATCGACGAGCAGTGGGTGCTCACCGCGGCGCACTGCGTCGTCGACGCGGCACCGGCCGACCTCGGCCTGCGCATCGGCAGCCCGACCTGGAGCAGCGGCGGCACCGAAGCCGGTGTTTCCGAGGTCGTCGTGCACCCGGACTACGAGACCAACACCCCCAACGGCGACATCGCGCTGCTCAAGCTCGACCAGGCGGTCTCCGAGACGCCGATCGACATCGCCGACGCCTCCGGCGCCGACGGCACGCCGTCGCGGATCATCGGCTGGGGCGTGACCTGCCCGGTGCGCGGCTGCGGCGAACCGCCGGAGCAGCTGCAGGAGCTGGAGACCCAGGTCGCCCCTGACGCGGGGTGCACGCTGAGCTCCATCGACGGCCCCACCGAGATCTGCACCTCCAGCAAGGAGCTGCTGGCCAACGCCTGCTTCGGCGACTCCGGCGGCCCGCAGCTGGAGGGCACCCCGGGCGACTGGAAGCTCACCGGCGTGACCAGCCGCCTCGGCAGCCCGGTCCCGGTCTGCGGCACGGCTCCTTCGGTCTACACCGACGCCACCGCCTACAAGGACTGGATCTCCTCCACCATCGGCTGATCCTTCTCGGCGAAGCCCGCTCCCGCTCTCCGGGAGCGGGCTTTGTCAGATCAGCCACCTAGATCGTTCCAGAACGGTCGTTTCCTGGGTGAACGCCCGGCCGGTGGGGCGCGCCACGCTGACCCGGCCGGTTGAGCGGCGGGACACTTCGAACATGGCTGAATCCCAGTACCGCATCGAACACGACACGATGGGCGAGGTTCGGGTGCCCGCCGACGCCCTCTACCGGGCGCAGACGCAGCGGGCCGTGGAGAACTTCCCGATCTCCGGCCGCGGCCTGGAGCGCGCGCAGATCCGCGCGCTCGGCCTGCTCAAAGCCGCCACCGCCCGGGTCAACGGCCGGTTGGGGGTGCTCGACGCCGACGTCGCCGAGGCCATCGCCCGCGCCGCCGACGAGGTCGCCGAGGGCGCGCACGACGAGCACTTCCCGATCGACGTCTTCCAGACCGGCTCCGGCACGTCGTCGAACATGAACGCCAACGAGGTCATCGCGACCCTGGCCACCCGCGCTCTCGGCCGCGACGTGCACCCGAACGACCACGTCAACGCCTCGCAGTCGTCCAACGACACGTTCCCGACGACGATCCACGTGGCCGCCACCGAGGCCGTGATCACCGACGTCATCCCGGCCCTGGAGCACCTCGCGACCACCATCGAGGACCGGGCGAAGGGCTGGACCGAGGTCGTCAAGTCCGGCCGCACGCACCTGATGGACGCCGTGCCGATCACCCTCGCCCAGGAGGCGGGCGCGTGGGCGTCGCAGGCCCGCTACGGCGTCGAGCGGCTGCGGACCGGTCTGCCCCGGCTGGGCGAGCTGCCCATCGGCGGCACCGCCGTGGGCTCCGGGCTCAACGCGCCGGAGGGCTTCGGCCAGGCCGTCGCCGAGGAGCTGGCCCGGGTGACCGGTCTGCCGCTGACCGAGGCCCGCGACCACTTCGAGGCGCAGGCCGCGCAGGACTCCGTGGTGGAGACCTCCGGTCACCTGCGCACCGTGGCGGTCAGCCTCACCAAGATCGCCAACGACCTGCGCTGGCTGGGTTCCGGCCCGCGCACCGGCCTCGGCGAGCTGGCCCTGCCGGACCTGCAGCCGGGTTCGTCGATCATGCCGGGCAAGGTCAACCCGGTGATCCCGGAGGCGACGCTGCAGGTCGTCGCCCAGGTCATCGGCAACGACGCGGCCGTGGCCTTCGCCGGGTCGCAGGGCAACTTCCAGCTCAACGTGATGCTGCCGGTCATCGCCCGCAACGTGCTGGAGTCGTCGCGGCTGCTGGCGGCGGTGTCGCGTCAGCTGGCCGACAAGGTCTTCGCCGACGTGCAGGTCAACACCGAGCAGGCCCGCGCCTACGCCGAGGGCTCGCCGTCGATCGTCACCCCCCTCAACCGCTACATCGGCTACGAGGAGGCCGCCGCGGTCGCCAAGCAGGCGCTCAAGGAGCGCAAGCCCATCCGCGAGGTCGTCCTGGAACGGGGTCACGTCGAGTCCGGCAAGCTCACGATCGAGCAGCTCGACGAAGCCCTGGACGTCCTGCGCATGGCCAACGGCGGCTGACCGAACTCCCGCGAATTGTCGGGGGTCTGCGCACCATGGAGCCATGGTGCTGCTCTCGGACGTCGTCGCGGCCTCCGCCGAGGTCGCGGCGACGTCCTCCCGCAAGGCGAAGACGTCGGCGATCGCCGCGCTGCTGCGGCGGTTGGAGCCCGCGGAGGTCACCGCGGCCACGGCGCTGCTGGCAGGCGAACTCCCCGGCGGACGGGCCGGGGTCGGCTGGTCGACGCTGTCCGCGTTGCGGGTCGCGCCCGCGACCGAGCCCCGGCTGACCATCGGCGAGGTCGAAGCAGCGGTCGGTGAGGTGCGCACGATCAGCGGATCGGGGTCCGGGCAACGACGGACCGACGCGCTGAGCGCGCTGCTCGGGCGGGCCACCGAGGCGGAGCAGTCGTTCCTGCTGCGCCTGCTGGGCGGCGAGCTCCGGCAGGGCGCGCTGGAAGGCGTGATGGTCGAGGCCATCGCCGCGGCGGCCGAGGTGCGCACCGAGACGGTGCGGCGCGCGTTCATGCTCTCCGGCAGGCTCCCCGCGACCGCCGAGGCGGCGTTGAGCGGCGGCGAGCCCGCGCTCGCCGAGTTCCACCTGGAGCTGGGTCGGCCGATCCGCCCGATGCTGGCCTCACCAGCGGAAACCCTCGACGCGGCGCTGGCCGAGCTCGGCGGGTGCAGCGTCGAGCACAAGCTCGACGGCGCCCGCATCCAGGTGCACCGCGACGGCGACGAGGTGCACGTCTACACCCGCACGCTGCGCGAGATCACCCGCAACGTCGCCGAGCTGGTGGAGCTGGTGCGGGGCCTGGACTGCCGCTCGGTGGTGCTCGACGGCGAGACGCTGGCCCTCGACGACGCCGGACGTCCCCGCCCGTTCCAGGAGACGATGGCCCGCTTCGGCGCCCAGGAGCAGCGGGACGAGCTGCTGCACCCGTACTTCTTCGACTGCCTGCACCTGGACGGGACCGACCTGGTCGACCGGCCGCTGGCCGACCGGCTGAAGGCGTTGGAGCAGGTCGCAGGCGACCACCGGATCCCGGGCGTGCTGTCCCCCACCCCGGAGGACGCCGCCGCGCTGTTCGACGACGCGCTGGCGCACGGCCACGAGGGCGTGGTGGTCAAGGACCTCGACTCGCCGTACGCGGCGGGCCGGCGCGGCAAGGCGTGGCGCAAGGTCAAGCCCGAGCACACCCTCGACCTGGTCGTGCTGGCCGCGGAGTGGGGCCACGGCCGCCGCCGCGGCTACCTGTCCAACCTGCACCTGGGTGCCCGCGACCCCGACGGCGGCCCGCCGATCATGGTCGGCAAGACCTTCAAGGGCCTCACCGACGAGCTGCTGGACTGGCAGACCGCCGAGTTCCAGCGGCGGGCCACCGGGGGCGACGACTGGGTGGTGCGCGTCGTCCCGGAGCTGGTGGTGGAGATCGAGCTCGACGGGGTGCAGACCAGCAGCCGGTACCCCGGTGGAGTCGCGCTGCGCTTCGCCCGCGTGCTGCGCTACCGGCCGGACAAGGACGCGGCCGAGGCGGACACCATCGAGGCGGTTCGCGGGATGCTCCGCGGCGGGTGAGATCCTGGTGGCATGAGCAGCGAGGACTTCGACGCCGTCGGTTCGATCGACATCGGACCGGGAACCATCGACCCGCGCGACTTCCAGCAGCGCGCGTCATCGGTCGAGCTCGACCACTACGTCGCCGTGCTCCTGCTGGAGGCCACCAGCGAGGCGACCGACCACGAGCCCCTCTACGAGGAGTCGTTCGTCCTGCTCACCGCCGAGTCCGAGGACGAGGCCGCCGAGAAGGCCAAGGAGATCGGCAAGCAGCAGGAGACCAGCTACCAGAACGAGAACCACGAAACGGTCACCTGGAAGCTCAAGCAGATCGTCGAGGTCAAGCCCCTCGAAGACGCCACCTTCGACGACGGCTCCGAGCTCTACAGCCGCTTCTTCCGCAACTACGACGCCTACAGGTCCGTCGAACCCCTCACCGAAGAGGACGCCTGAGGACCGCCGCACCGCCCGGCGGCTGCTCGGGGCACGTATCGTGGTGAGACGTGCAGTTCTTGAACGGGCAACAGCCCTCCACCGACCTGAC
This sequence comes from Saccharopolyspora terrae, assembly GCF_004348435.1. Lineage (NCBI taxonomy): Bacteria > Bacillati > Actinomycetota > Actinomycetes > Pseudonocardiales > Pseudonocardiaceae > Saccharopolyspora > Saccharopolyspora terrae. The sequence continues at coordinate 47,498 of NZ_SMKS01000015.1, forward strand.
CTACGACGACGTCTTCCTGGCGCCCCGGCGCTCCGGAGTCGAGTCGCGCTTCGACGTCGACCTGGCGACCTGTGACGGCACCGGCGCGACGTTGCCGATCGTGGTCGCGAACATGACCGCCGTGGCCGGCAGGCGCATGGCCGAGACCGTCGCGCGACGCGGTGGCCTGGTGATCCTCCCGCAGGACGTCGACCCGAGCGCCGTCTCCGAGATCGTGTCCTGGGTCAAGACCCGGCACCCGCTGTGGGACACGCCGCTGGCGTTGCACACCGACGACGCGGTCGCCGACGCCCTGAACCTGCTGCCCAAGCGCGCCCACGGCGCCCTGGTGGTGGTCGACGACGAGGACAAGCCGCTCGGCGTCGTCGACGAGGCCGCCTGCACCGGCGTGGACCGCTTCGCGCGGGTCGGCGAGGTCGCCGACGCCCACCCCGTGGTGCTGCCGCTGGAGACGGACTCGCGCGAGGTCTTCGAGCAGCTGCACAAGCAGGGCCGCAACGTCGCGATCGCGGTCGACGCCGAAGGTCGGCTCGCCGGGATCATGACCAAGAAGGGCGCCCTGCGCGCCGCGATCTACACCCCCGCTCTCGACGCAGAAGGCCGCTTGCGCGTGGCCGCCGCGATCGGCGTGAACGGCGACGTCGCCGCCAAGGCGTCGGCGCTGCTGGCGGCCGGGGTGGACACGCTGGTCGTGGACACCGCGCACGGTCACCAGGAGAAGATGATCGCCGCGCTCGAGGCCGTCCGCTCCGCGAGCCCGACCGTCCCGATCGTCGCCGGCAACGTCGTCACCGCCGAGGGCGTGCGCGACCTGGTCGAGGCCGGTGCCGACGTCATCAAGGTCGGCGTCGGGCCGGGCGCGATGTGCACCACGCGGATGATGACCGGTGTCGGCCGCCCGCAGTTCTCCGCCGTCGCCGAGTGCGCCGCGGAAGCCCGCAGGCTCGGCAAGCACGTGTGGGCCGACGGCGGCGTCCGCCACCCGCGCGACGTGGCGCTGGCGCTGGCCGCCGGGGCCTCGTCGGTGATGGTCGGATCGTGGTTCGCCGGGACCTACGAGTCCCCCGGTGACCTGCAGCGCGACGAGCACGGCCGGGCGTACAAGGAGTCCTTCGGCATGGCCTCCAAGCGCGCCGTGTCGGCCCGGACCCGCACCGACAGCGCCTACGACCAGGCACGCAAGGGCCTGTTCGAGGAGGGCATCTCCAGTTCCCGGATGCGCATCGACCCGCAGAACCCGGGTGTGGAGGACCTCCTGGACCAGATCACCTCGGGCGTCCGCTCGTCCTGCACCTACGCGGGCGCGCACACCCTGGAGGAGTTCCACGAGCGCGCCCTGGTCGGCATCCAGTCGGCCGCCGGCTTCGCCGAAGGCCGACCGCTGCCGTCCGGCTGGTGACGAACTCGCGCAACATTGACTTCAGTCGTGACTGAAGTCAATGTTGCGCGAAATTCACCCCCACCTGCGGCCAGAGCCCAGCAACCCGAGGAAGCTGAGGTCTCCTTTGCCTCCTCAGGAGGGTGGTGTACGAATTTCGCGCGAAATTCGAATCCGGAGGAGGCGGGGACGGCACCTCCGGTGCAGGTGCCGTCCCCGGTCCCCGCGCGTCAGGGCGTGTGGTCCCCTTCCAGCAGCTCGGTGACCAGGGCCGCGATCGGGCTCCGCTCCGATCGGGTCAGGGTCACGTGGGCGAACAGCGGGTGGCCCTTGAGCTTCTCGATGACCGCCGCGATGCCGTCGTGGCGGCCCACCCGAAGGTTGTCCCGCTGCGCGACGTCGTGGGTGAGCACCACCCGCGAGTTCGCGCCGAGCCGCGACAGGACCGTCAGCAGCACGTTGCGCTCCAACGACTGGGCCTCGTCGACGATGACGAAGGCGTCGTGCAGCGAACGGCCGCGGATGTGGGTCAGCGGCAGCACTTCGAGCATGCCGCGGTCCATGATCTCTTCCAGCACGTTCTCGCTGGCGTGAGCGCCGAGCGTGTCGAAGACGGCCTGCGCCCAGGGCGCCATCTTCTCGCCCTCGGAGCCCGGCAGGTAACCGAGCTCCTGCCCACCGACGGCGTAGACCGGCCGGAACACCACGACCTTGCGGTGCTGCTGGCGTTCCAGGACCGATTCCAGGCCCGCGCACAGCGCCAGCGCCGACTTGCCCGTACCGGCCCGGCCGCCGAGCGAGATGATCCCGACCTCGGGATCCATCAGCAGCTCCAGCGCGATCCGCTGCTCCGCCGAACGACCGTGCAGCCCGAAGACCTCCCGGTCGCCGCGCACCAGCCGGACCTGCTTGTCCGCGGTGATGCGGCCGAGCGCGCTCTGCTGCCCGGCGAGCATCCGCACACCGGTGTTCGGCGGCAGGTCCCGCGCCTCCTCGAGGTCGGCGACACCGTCCTTGAACAGCGAGTCCACCGAGTCCGAGCCGACGTCGATGTCCGCCATGCCGCTCCAGCCCGACGACACCACGTCCTGCGCGCGGTACTCCTCGGCGGCCAGGTTCACCGACGCGGCCTTGACCCGCAGTGGCATGTCCTTGGTGACCAGCACGACCTCACGGCCTTCGGCGGCGAGGTTGAGCGAGCAGGCCAGGATGCGGGAGTCGTTGGAGTCCGTGCGGAATCCCGGCGGGAGCACCGACGGGTCGGAGTGGTTCAACTCCACGTGGACGTTGCCGCCCTCAGGGTTGACCAGCACCGGGTGGTCCAGTCTGCCGTGCTTGATCCGGAGATCGTCGAGCACGCGCAGCGCCTCGCGGGCGAACCAGCCGAGTTCGGGGTGGTGGCGTTTCCCCTCCAGCTCGGAGATGACCACCACCGGGAGCACCACGTCGTGCTCGGCGAACCGGGCCATCGCCCACGGGTCGGACAGCAGGACCGAAGTGTCCAGGACGTAGGTGCGGACCTCGGAGTCACCGCCAGGTGCGGTGTGCGCGGGCGCGTCGCTGCGGACGGCTTCGTGCGCCTGAGGCTGGGAACGTCGTGCGGTCACGGCTACTCCCTCGCGGACGTGCCGAACACGCCCGCTCGTCGGTGGGCCGGGCCTGACCCCGTCGTGCTCGGACTGGACCGTCCGGTCCACCGACGCCACGCGAGGGCCGGGCACCGACCCCCTCCGCGACCAAGGTGGACGTGTGAACGTCCGCTCCAGCCAACAGCCACGATCAGGGCCTCCCGGACGGGCCGCGTTCGGACGTGCAAGAGAAGAACGGCCCGTCACCAGCGAACGCTACCTTCGAGATCGCTCTTCGGCAGACAGCCACTTAGGTGATTCGAACCATTCCCGCGCTCACCGCGCGCTACTAGCCTGTTATCGCAGGTCACAAGGTAAATAAAAGGTTTCCAGAAGATTCGTCAGCAGGTCAGGACGCGTCGCCGGAGCACGACGAGAACGAACTCAATTCAACACTCCCGGTGAGCCCTGCTGCTCTTTTCGGGTGAAATTCAGGACCGCGAGCGTGCCGCGATCTCAGCGCGGAGGACCTCTGGTACAAGCGCCTCGTCAAGCAATCGTCGGTAACGATCGGCGCTCGATGTGCGGTCCGGGTCGTCCGACAGCCACCGCCGCAGCAGGCGGAACCCCTCGACATAGGTCGTCGTGTAGGCCCGCCACAGCGGATCGCGCATGAAGTCCACCAGGTGCCGCGCGCGACCTTCCGGCATCAGCAGCCAGCGGCGCAGGTGATCGACGGCGTCCTGCTCCGACCTCGCCCGCGAGTGCAGCATCAGCATCGCGTCCTGGCGCACCGGCAGCAGCCGCACCAGCACCGCCTCCAGCCGCTCGGCGAGCTCGCCGTCCACCGCGATGCCCAGGTCGGCGAAGACCTCCGCCGCCCACGAGCCCCATCCCTCCCCCACCGCCGCGTGCAGGCCGAGGTCGGCGAGACCTTCGGCGAGCACGCACTGCGGGGTGTTGACCAGGAAGATCGCCTGCTCCGGCTGGGTGCGCGCGATCCCGGCGGCCTTGCGGCAGTGCTCGGTGTGGTGGCCCGGGTAGGACTCGTGGGCGATCAGCTGCGGCAGGGTCGACGCGCGGTGATCGACGTCGGCGTTGACCGACACCCGCGACCGGAATCCGCCGAGGTACTCGTTGAACCCGCTCCACGGCCTATCGCTGACGATCCGGTACCGGACCCGCTCCTGCACCGGCAGTCCGAAGCGAGCCCGCACCCGCGATCGCAGCGCACCGGACACCGCTTCCAGGCAGACCTCCAGGCGCTCGGGCGGCAGCCGGTCGCGGCGCCGGATGGCGGCGAGCCGGTCGGCCAGCGCCCCCGTCCCCGGCAGCAGCGCGTCGAGTTCGCGGTGGGCCTCCCGGTACTCGTCGGGATCACCGAGCTCCGGGCTGACCTGGAAGCACGCCCGCACTTCCGCGGTGAACGACATCTCCCGACCGGCGATCCGGAGACCGATCGCCTCCAACGCGGTGAGCTGGGCGTCGAGAAACCGCCGGCGGGGTTCGGCCAGCCCGCAACCGCCCAGCTCGTCGCGCAGCTCGCGGGCCCGAGCGACGAGCCGCAGCGGGTCGGGGCGCGGCTCGTGGCGCACCCGGAGCCGCAGACCCGGGTCTCCCGCGTAGGAGTCGACCAGGCCGGGTTCGAGCCGGTCGAACCGCAGCCCGAGCCGGACGTAGTCGGACACCAACTGCGCTGAGTCCACGTCTGGACGGTACGCGGCCGGACGCGAGCCCGATTTCACCGAATTCATCGGCCCGCAAAGTGCTGGGGCTTTTCGGCGAATACTCGCGAGTACCTGAGTGCTGGCGGCGATAGTACACACAATGGTGGTATTCGAGTGTCGCGATCCACAACCCCTGGTTACGTTTCAAGCCAGGTGCTTCACTCGCTCCGGAATTCACTCTTTCCGGGCAGAAGCACGCACTTGCTCAACTCATCTCATCAAGGAGCAAAGCTGTGCTGAAGAAAGCAGTGATTGTCGCCGGTGCCGTCGCCGGCCTGCTGGCCCTGGCCCCCGTCGCCAACGCCGACAGCTCGGACAACGACGGCGTGAACGTCCTCAACGACAACAACGTCAGCGTTCTGCCGGTTCAGCTGTGCGGCAACAACGTTGCCGTCGTGGGCGCCGTCATCCCGATCGCCTCGCCGAACCACACCCAGTGCGTCAACGCCCCGATCCTGGACCACCCGAGCGCGGGCTGACGCCTTCGCCGACGAGGAAGGGGCGCCGGAACGAACCGGCGCTCCTTTTTCGTCCGCGCGCGCATTCCGCGTCTACCAGCGATTCATGGATCCGAATTCACACAATGGTGTTACGGAATTTGGGCAACGGGCATGTTCGCTGTAGTTTGCGACCGGAACACACCACACTCGATCTCCCAACCGGGATTTGGACCGAGTCCGTTGGTGTGAACTCCGAATCCCGCGGAATTCCTAAAGGAGAGTGACCCAAGTGCTGAAGAAGGCAGTGATTGTCGCCGGTGCGGCCGCCGGTCTGCTGGCCCTGGCCCCCGTCGCCAACGCCGACAGCTCGGACAACGACGGCGTGAACGTCCTCAACGACAACAACCTCAGCGTCCTGCCGATTCAGGCCTGCGGCAACAACGTCGCCGTGCTCGGCGCGGTCGTGCCGATCCTGTCGCCGCAGAGCAGCGAGTGCGTCAACGCGCCGATCATGGACCACCCGTCCGCCGACTGAGCGAGCTGATCGCATTCGGAAGGGCCAGGTCGTCACCGACCTGGCCCTTCCGCTGTTCGAGGTCAGCGGCCCAAGCGGCGGTGGCGCACCGCGTAGTCGCGTAGCGCTCGCAGGAAGTCGACCCGGCGGAACTCCGGCCAGTAGGCCTCGGTGAACCAGAACTCCGAGTGCGCCGACTGCCAGAGCATGAAGCCCGACAACCGCTGCTCACCCGAGGTGCGGATCAGCAGGTCCGGGTCCGGCTGGCCGGAGGTGTAGAGGTGCTCGGCGATGTGATCGACCGTGAGCACCTCGGCGAGCTCCTCGATCGTGGTCCCGGCCTCGGCGTGCTGCTGCAGCAGCTTGCGGACCGCGTCGGCGATCTCCCGCCTGCCGCCGTAGCCGACCGCGACGTTGACCTGCATCCCCGTCCGGCCCTCGGTCCGCAGCGCACCGGCGGTCAGCCTGGCGGCGGTCTCGGTGGGCAGCACGTCCAGCGCACCCACGATCCGCACCCGCCACGACTTGCCCGGACCGGTGAGCTCGTCGACCACCCCGGCGATGATCTCCATCAGGGCGTTGAGCTCGGCTTCGCTGCGGTTGAGGTTGTCGGTGGACAGCAGCCACAGGGTGGCCACCTCGACCTGCGCCTCCTCGCACCAACCGAGCATCTCCGCGATCTTGCGCGCGCCCGCCCGGTGGCCGTGCGCCGCGTCCAGACCGGCTTCCTTGGCCCATCTGCGATTGCCGTCCAGGATGACGCCGACGTGCCTGGGATGCTGCAGGCCATCGAGCTTCCGGCTGAGCCGTCGCTCGTAGACCGAGTACATGAGTTCTTTCAACCGAACCTTGAGCGCCACGCCAGATGAGACTACGCGGATGCGGATGACCCTCAGCGCCGAGCCCAAGCGGCGCAGCCGCTTTCTCCTCCCACCACTTGAGAACCCGCACGGCTGCTGGTTCTGAGGCCTCGATCGGGTCGCGAAAGCCCGGTTTGCAACAGACGTCACAGCGGACCAAACCTACGGTCCCGTAACCTTTGTGGCGTGACCAACGCCGTGTCTTCCCGAGTCCCGCACGCGATCGTCAAGCCGCGCATGCGCGGCTGGATCCACTTCTGGTCGCTGCTGGCGTTCTTCGCCGCCGGCGCGACGCTCATCTCGCTGGCCGCCTCGACCGTGTCGGCTGAGGCAGCGCTGGGCACCTCGATCTACTCGGCAACGGTGCTCGGCCTGTTCGGCGTGAGCGCGCTCTACCACCGCAAGACCTGGAACTCGGTCGGCGCCCGCACCTGGATGCGACGGCTCGACCACTCGATGATCTTCCTGTTCATCGCGGGCACCTACACGCCCCTGGCGATGATCGCGCTGCAGCCGACCACCGGCGCCATCGTGCTCGCCGTGGTGTGGGCGGGCGCGCTCGGCGGCGTGATCCTCAAGCTCGCCTGGCCGAACGCGCCGCGCTGGGTCGGCGTCCCGGTCTACATCGCGCTGGGCTGGGTGGCCGTGTTCGTGCTGCCGGACCTGCTGGAGAACGCGGGCGCGGCGGTGCTGGTGCTGCTCATCGTCGGCGGCGCGCTCTACACGGTCGGTGCGGTCTTCTACGCCACCCGCTGGCCGGACCCGTGGCCGAAGACCTTCGGCTACCACGAGTTCTTCCACTCGACGGTCACCGCGGCGGCCATCTGCCACCACGTCGCCATCTGGCTCGCGCTCTACGCCTGAGCGAGCTTGTCCGCCAGTTCGTCGGAGGTCGTGACGGGGCGGTCGCACACGTAGCCGTGGCAGACGTAGGCGGCCGCGCCACCGTCGACCAGGGGCCGGTCGGCCAGGAGGGGAACTCCGGCAGCTTCCGGCGTCGAGGCGACCACGACCGTGCCGCCCGGACCCCGGCGGTGGGCCGTCGCGAGCAGTTCAGCCCGCGAGGACTCGTCCGGTCCCACGACGGCGACCTGCATCGGGCCCTGGGCGCGCGCCTCGGCGACCGCCAGCCAGTGGCCCGCGAAGCGCGGCGCGCGCTGGGCCAGCAGGCCCGCCCGCGACAGGGCCTGCTCGGCGGCGGTGCGGTAGCGACCGGTGGACTCCGGTCCGACCAGGGCCGATGCCGTCAGCAGCGCCGAGGTCAGCGCTGCGGCACCGGACGGGCTGGCGTTGTCGGTCGGATCCGAGGGCCTGCGCACCAGCGCCTCCGCATCGGCGGCGGTGTCGTGGAAGGTGCCCGGGTGGTCGGCGTCGGCGAACTGCTCCAGCGCGACGTCGAGGAGCTCGCACGCGGTGGTCAGCCAGCGCGGATCGGCGGTGGCCTGGTGCAGCGACAGCAGCCCGTCTGCGAAGCAGGCGTAGTCCTCCAGCACCCCGGCGGCCGTGCCCGCGACGCCGTGCCGGGAGGTGCGCAGCAACCTGCCGTCGACCAGGTGCGTCGACAGCAGCAGCTCGGCGGCCCCGGCGGCGGCCTCGATCCAGGACGGTTCTTCCAGCGCGGTCGCGGCCTCCACCAGCGCGGTGATCGCCAGTCCGTTCCAAGCGGTGACGACCTTGTCGTCCTCGCCCGGCTGAGGGCGCTGCTCCCTCGCTGCCAGCAGGCTCTGCCGGACACGCGCCCAGCGGGCCTGGTCGTCGGGGTCGCGCGGTAGCTGGAGCGTCGACGTCCCCTCCTCGAAGGTGCCCTCCGGGGTCACCAGGAACAGCGACGCGGCCCAGTCACCGTCGGACTCGCCGAGCACCTCGCGCAGCTGCTCCGGCGTCCACACGTAGGTCAGGCCCTCGACGCCCTCGGTGTCGGCGTCCAGCGACGCGGCGAAACCGCCCTCCGGCGTGCGCAGGTCGCGCAGCAGGAACCCGGCGGTCTCCCTGGCCACGCGGGCCGCCAGGGCGTCGCCGAGCCTTCCCAGGTGGGCGTAGGCGCGCAGCAGCAGGGCGTTGTCGTAGAGCATCTTCTCGAAGTGCGGCACCACCCAGGCCGCGTCGACGCTGTAGCGGGCGAAACCGCCGGCCAGCTGGTCGTGGATGCCTCCGCGCGCCATCGCCGCGCAGCAGTCGCGGGCGAGCTCCAGCGCCTGCTCGGAGCCGGTGCGCTCGTGGTGGCGCAGCAGGAACTCCAGCACCATCGACGGCGGGAACTTCGGCGCGTCGCCGAAGCCGCCGTGCTCGCGATCGGATTCGCTGCGCAACCGGCCGACGGCGCCGGTCAGCACCTCCTCGTCCAAGATCGACTCCGGCAGCGGTGAGCGCTGCGCGTTGAGCTGCTCGACGATGCGGCTCGCGGCCTGGCGGACCTCCTCGCCGCGTCCCTCCCACGCCTCCGCGACCGCCGAGAGCAGCTGCGGGAACGACGGCATCCCGGGCATCGGCGATGCCGGGTAGTAGGTGCCGCAGTGGAACGGTTCGCCGTCGGGGGTGAGGAAGCAGGTCATCGGCCACCCGCCCTGGCCGGTCATGGCCTGGGTGGCCTCCATGTAGACGGCGTCGATGTCGGGGCGTTCCTCGCGGTCCACCTTGACGTTGACGAAGCGCTCGTTCATCAGCCGCGCGGTCTCGTCGTCCTCGAACGACTCGTGCGCCATGACGTGGCACCAGTGGCAGGCCGCGTACCCGACCGACAGCAGCACCGGGACGTCCCGGCGGCGGGCCTCGGCGAACGCCTCCGGACACCACGGCCACCAGTCGACCGGGTTGTCAGCGTGCTGGAGGAGGTACGGACTCGTCGCGTCCGCAAGCCGGTTCGCCATACCCCCACCTTCCCATCTCGATCTTCCGAACGCACTGGTGAGGGTGAGGGTGACCCGATTTCCGCCGTAATCCGTCCGGCGGAACACCGCCGTGATCGAGGACCTGAGAACGGCGGTGATCCGGTCGCTCGACGCAGAACGGGGCCACCCGGTCTCCCAGGTGGCCCCGTTCGGAGTCGGGGGTCAGTCGGTTTTCGCCCGTGACGGCTTGGAGGGGGTCTCCTCCGGCTCCGGGGTTTCGGTGGCCTCGGAGTCCTCCGCTCGCTTCGCGGCTTCGGCTTCGGCTCGTTTGACGTGGGCCGGAGCAGCGGCGTTGGCCTTCTCCTCGTCGAAGACGACCGGCAGCTTCTTCAAGTGCTTGGTCATCGAGCGGATCAGGAACACCACAGCGATGGCGAACACGATCAGCAGCACGAGGCCGAGCGGCGAGGACTTGCCGAAGTCCTCACCCTGCCCGCCCGGGTCCTGCGGCGGCACCGGCGCCTGGGCCAGCACCAGTGCGACGGTCTCCTGGGCACTCATGCGCACACCTTCTCCTGCACGCCGGCGAACAGGTCGTCCTCCGGCAACGTGGTGTCGACCAGCGAGCGCACCAGCTCGTAGTCCTCGGTCGGCCACAGCTCGCGCTGCACGTCGCACGAGACCGCGAACCAGCGGCTCGTCGGGTCGATCTGGGTCGCGTGGGCGCGCAACGCGTCGTCCCGCTGCTCGAAGTATTCCCCGCACGGCACGCGCGTGGTGACCCGGTCGTCCGGGTCGGGGCGGTTCTGGGAATCCCAGCGCTCGAGCCAGTCGGTGTAGGGCGATTCCTTGCCGTCGGCCAGCAGCGACTCGTGGAACAGCTGCATGCGCTTGCGGGAGAAACCGTGCGAGTAGTACAGCTTCAGCGGCTGCCACGGCTCGCCCTGCCCCTGGTAGAGGTCGGGGTCACCGGCGGCGTCGAAGGCCGCGACGGAGATCTCGTGGCACCGGATGTGGTCCGGGTGCGGGTATCCGCCGTTCTCGTCGTAGGTGATCACCACGTGCGGGCGGAACTCCCGCATCACCTTCACCAGCTCGCGGGTGGACTCCTCGATCGGCACCGTGGCGAACACGCCCTCCGGCAGCGCCGGCAGCGGGTCGCCCTCCGGCAGCCCGGAGTCGACGAAGCCGAGCCAGCGGTGCTCGACGCCCAGGATCTCGGCGGCCTTGGCCATCTCCTCCCGGCGCACGTCGGTCAGGTTCTCCACGACCTCGGGCCGATCCATGGCCGGGTTGAGGATGCTGCCCGCTTCACCTCCCGTGCAGGTGACCACCATCACGTCGTGGCCCTCGGCCACGTAACGCGCGGTGGTCGCGGCCCCCTTGCTGGACTCGTCGTCCGGGTGCGCGTGCACCGTCATCAGTCGCAGCTTGTCCGCCATCGCCCGCTTGTTCCTCCCGCTAGTAGCAGCATCCGCCCTGTGCACAGCTCCTCCGCGTCGACGGCCCCGCCGTCTCCTCCGCTGGGCGCTCCAGGGATACTCAACGTGGAAGTCGTCCTCCATTGTTCCCGGTGGAGCCGACATCCCGGCCGTCACCCCTTGTGGTTCCGGCCGCAGATCCACCGCCCGCGTCGAAAGGCCGCCGTGACGCAGCAGCAGGTCCCGCAGGACCGGTACGGCTCGCGCGCTCGCAGCGCGCGCACCCGTCCCGTCCTCCGCTGGGCTCTGCTCGCGGTCGTGCTGCTGGCTCTCGTGGGCGTCGCGCTCATCGGCTACCGCAACCTCGGCTCTGCGCCGATCGAAGGCAAGCAGGTCGCCTTCGAGGTGATCGACGACCACTCCGTTCGGATCACCGTGGAGGTCCAGCGGGAGGATCCGCAGCGACCCGCGGACTGCGTGGTGCGGGGCCGTGCCGAATCCGGCGAGGAGGTCGGCAGGCGCGAAGTCCTGATCCATCCGGCGAACGGCGTGAGTCGGCAGGACACTGTGCTTCGTACATCCTCCCGAGCGACCATCGGGGAGGTGTACGGCTGCACTTACAACGTTCCTGAATATTTGTCCACTCACACGCGGCCAACTGGGTGAAGCGCCCCGCTGCACGTCGGGCGCGAGGAGAATCCGGTCCCTTTGCGTGCTGATGCGTGCTATCGTCGAGCGCAGCACGGCCCCCGCTGAGGGCCGTGTTTTTCCGTTACTTGGCATTGGCTGAGAAAAGGACGGAATTGCAATTTGGCCCGTTGTGAGTGCGGGCCGGAAGTCGACGAGGAGTGGTGACCGTGAGCGAGACCCAGGTGACCTGGCTGACCCAGGATGCTTACGACCGGCTCAAGGGTGAGCTGGACGAGCTCGTGGCCAACCGCCCGGTGATCGCCGCGAAGATCAACGAAGCCCGCGAGGAGGGCGACCTGCGCGAGAACGGCGGGTACCACGCCGCTCGCGAAGAGCAGGGTCAGATCGAGTCTCGCATCCGCCAGCTGCAGGAACTGCTGCGCACCGCGCAGGTCGGCGACGTGCCCACCGAGTCCGGCATCGCCAAGCCCGGTTCGGTGCTGACCGTCCGCTACGACGGCGAGGACGAGACCGAGCAGTTCCTGCTCGCCAACCGCGAAGAGGGCGCGCACGGCGACCTCGAGGTCTACTCCCCCAGCTCCCCGCTGGGCAAGGCTCTGCTGGATGCCAAGGAGGGCGAGAGCCGGGAGTACGAGCTGCCCAACGGCGGCAACATGAAGGTCACGCTCGTCAAGGCCGAGCCCTTCAACGGCTGATCTCTCATTCCGAAGTTCTTTCGCGCGCAGCCGCTGCAGTTGCCGCGCGCCTTTGTTGATCTGGCTTCACCGGGCCTATGCCGGTGAAACCGTTCCTTCGGTTTCACCGCAATTAAGAATCGATACCGGGCTTGTGCGCTCGGTCCGCGGGCGTTCCGGATTCCGGGACGCCCGCTCGCTTTTCCCCGGAAAGTCGGTGAAGCAGCGGACGCACTCTCGGCGGAACGGGCGTGGACAACGCGATGGACGTCGAAGTGCGCCGAACACCGGGCACTCCGACGACCTCGTCGATCACGCGCTGCAGGTCGTCGTTGGACCGAGCGACCATGCGCACGAACAGGTCTCCCTGACCGGTGGTCGCGTGCACCTCGCAGACCTCGTCGATGGCGGCCAGCTGCTCGGAGACGACCCCGCGGTGCCCCTGCGTGATCTCCAGGACCGCGAAGGCCGTCAGCCCGTAGCCCATCGCCGCCAGGTCCAGCTCGGGCGGGAACCCCTGAAGGACGCCGCGCTCGACGAGTCGGTCCAGCCTGGCCTGGACGGTGCCGCGCGCGACGCCGAGCCGGCGCGAGCACTCCAGCACGCCCAGCCGCGGCTCGTCGGAGAGCAGCAGCAACAACCGGGCGTCCAGTTCGTCGGGACCGCTGGTGGCAGCCACGTGAGCGCTCCTCTCAGCGACGGGCGAGGATCGTGTGCCCGGCGGCTTCGAGCTGGGCGACGACGTACTCGCGGTGCTCCTGACCTCGGGTTTCCAGCGAGACCTCGACGTCGACCTCGCCGAGCGCGAGCGCACCGGAGATGCGCGAGTGCTCGATGTCGATGACGTTGGCGTTGAGCTCGCCGAGCTTGGCGAGCAGGCCCGCCAGCGAACCGGGCCGGTCGGGCAGCCGGACGCTCAGCGACAGGTAGCGACCTGCCGAGGTCATGCCGTGCTGGATGAGCTGGAGCAGCAGCAGCGGGTCGATGTTGCCGCCGGAGACCACCGCAGCGGTCGGTGACACGACCTGCTCGGGGTGCTCCAGCAAGGCCGCGACGGCGGCGACCCCTGCGGGTTCGACGACGAGCTTCGCCCGCTCCAGGCACAGCAGCAGCGCGCGGGACAGCGACTCCTCGCTGACCGTGAGGACCCCGTCGACCAGCTCCGACACGTGGGCGAACGGCACCGCGCCCGGTTCGCCCACGGCGATCCCGTCGGCCATCGTCTGGGTGTCGGTCAGCGGCACGGGCTTGCCCGCGGCCAGCGAGGGCGGCCACGCGGCGGCCTGCTCGGCCTGCACCGCCAGCACCTTCACGTCGGGGCGCGTTGCCTTCACCGCGGCGGCCACGCCCGCGACCAGCCCTCCCCCGCCGGTGGGCACGAGGATCGTGCGCACCTCGGGCAGCTGCTCCAGGATCTCCAGGCCGACCGTGCCCTGACCTGCGACGATGTCCGGGTGGTCGAAGGGGTGGATGAACTCGGCGCCGGTCCGCTCGGCGTGCTCCTTGGCCGCCGCGAGGGTTTCGGCGAGCACCGCGCCGTGCAGCACGACCTGGGCGCCGTAGGACTTGGTCGCGGCCAGCTTCGGCAGCGGTGCGCGTTCGGGCATGTAGACGGTGGCCGGGATGCCCAGCAGGTGCGCCGCGAGCGCGACGCCCTGGGCGTGGTTGCCTGCGCTGGCGGCCACCACCCCGGCCGCGCGGCGCTCGGCGTTGAGCCCGAGCAACCGGACGTAGGCGCCCCTGAGCTTGAACGAACCGGTGCGCTGCAGGTTCTCGCACTTGAGGTGGACTTCGCCGCCGGTGTACTCGCCGAGCACTCGGGAGTGCTCCATCGGGGTCCGCCGTGCCACCTTGGCGAGCAGGGCGTCCGCTTCGCGGATTCGGTCGAGGTCGACGAGCTGCATGGGCCAATCGTGCCACCGCTGATCTACGGGTACTAGGCGTGCGCCGAAGTCCCCTCGCGCAGGAGCGGCGGCGCTCACCGGAGGGTGCGATGGCTCTGCTGCTTCGAAACCGACCTCGGCGCGGCACGTTCGGTACCCTCAGTGGGCAGCACGGTCACCGAGCGCGAGGCGCGCACCCGACACACCGCCTGGAGGGCAGCATGGCGCAGCCGAGCAACGGCGTGTTCCCGCTGCTCGCCGGCATGATCACTGCGGCGACGCTGTCCGGTGCGGCGGTCCTGGTGGTGCTCAACTCCGGCTGCGAGGACCCGGGCTCCTACCGCGAGCACGACGGGGTCGTGGAGCTCATCGGCGGCTGCCTGCGGCCCAGCGACCTGCCGGTCGCCCCGCGCGAGACGGCCGAATCGCCGTCCCCGGGCAGCTCGGACCCGTTCGTGGCCAGGTGACGGTCGCGCCCGGGAAGGGGTCCCGGGCACGACCGCCCAGGTGATCAGCCGAGTGCGGCGAGCAGGTCCTCGACGAGGTCGTCGGCCTCTTCGATGCCCACCGACAGGCGGACCAGGTCCGACGGGACCTGCAGCATCGAACCCGCCGTGCTCGCGTGCGTCATCCGGCCCGGGTGCTCGATCAGCGACTCGACGCCGCCGAGGGACTCGGCGAGGGTGAACAGCCGCGTGCGGGAGCAGACGTCCAGGGCGGCCTGCTCACCGTCGGCGTGCAGGAACGAGACCATGCCGCCGAAGTGCTTCATCTGCTTGGCGGCGACCTCGTGACCGGGGTGCTCGGGCAGGCCCGGGTAGAGGACCTTGGCGACCTTGGGGTGACCGCTCAGCGCTGCGACGATCCGCTCGGCGTTCGCGCTGTGCCGCTCCATGCGCACCACGAGCGTCTTGAGGCCGCGCATCGTCAGGAACGCGTCGAACGGTCCGGGCACCGCGCCCGCGCCGTTCTGCAGGAACGCCAGCTGCTCGGCCAGCTCGTCGTCGGAGGTGACTACCGCGCCGCCGACCACGTCGGAGTGCCCGCCGAGGTACTTGGTGGTCGAGTGGACCACCGCGGTCGCGCCGAGCTCCAGCGGCTGCTGCAGGAACGGCGAGGCGAAGGTGTTGTCCACGACGAGCTTCACGCCCGCGTCCGCGGAGACCTGCGCCAGCGCGGCGATGTCGCCGATGTTGAGCAGCGGGTTGGTCGGCGTCTCCAGCCAGACCAGCTTGGTGTTGTCCTGGATCGCCGCGCGAACGGCGTCCACGTCCGACACCGGAGCGGGCGTGTAGGAGATGCCCCAGCCGGAGAGCACCTTGTCGATCAGCCGGAAGGTGCCGCCGTAGGCGTCGTCCGGGATCACCAGGTGGTCACCCGGGCGAAGCACGGACCGCAGCACCGCGTCGGTGGCCGCCATCCCGGAGGCGTAGGCGCGCGCGTGCCTGCCGTTCTCCAGCTCGGCCAGGCAGCGCTCCAGCGCGGTCCGGGTCGGGTTGCCGGTGCGGGAGTACTCGTAGCCCGAGCGCATCCCTCCGACGCCGTCCTGCGCGTAGGTCGAGGTGGCGTGGATGGGCACGATCACCGAACCGGTCGTCGGGTCTGCCTCCTGGCCCGCGTGAATCGCGCGGGTGGCGAAGCCGTCACTCATGTGGAGCAGCGTATTACTCCAGCGCCGATCCGCCGACCCGGGCCCGAAAAGCGAAGTGCCCCCGGACCTGGTCGGCCGGGGGCACTTCGACGCTGAGCTCAGCTCACCACTGCGGGGGCTGCGGGGGCTGGCCGGGCTGCTGCGGGTAGCCGCCCTGCTGCGGGAAGCCACCGGACTGCGGGTAGCCCTGCGGGGGCTGCTGCTGGCCGAAGCCCTGCTGCGGGGGCTGCTGACCGTAGCCCTGCTGGGGCTGACCGAACTGCTGCGGCGGTCCGGGCTGGCCGAACTGCTGCGGCGGCTGCTGCTGGCCGAAGCCCTGCTGGCCGTAGCCGCCCTGCGGCTGGCCGTACCCACCGGCCTGCGGCGCCGGGGCGCCGGCGAGGGCGTTCATCCCCGCCGTCGTGGACGGCAGCCACCACAGCACGAGGATCGCGATTCCAACCAGCAGACCGAGGATGCCGGCGAGCGGGCTGACGAACAGGTTGATCAGACCGCCGATGAGGCCCAGACCGGCGAAGACGGTGACGAGGATCCGTCCCCACTGCTTGCCCTGACCGCCAGAGTAGGCGGCGAAGATCCACACACCGCAGAAGATCAGCGCCACGACGATCGTCGCGATCCCGACGCCCGGGACGTAGGACATGGTCATGATGCCGCTGATGATCGAGCCGATGAGGCCCAGTGCGGCGAGACCGATCGTGACCCACTGCGCGATCGGCAGGGTCGAGGTACCGCCCTGCCCCTGACCGCTCTGGCCCGGGAAGCCGCCGGCCTGCGGGGGCGGGAAACCGCCCTGGGCCTGCGGAGCCGGGAAGCCGCTGCCGGGAGTGCCCGGCTGCTGCGGCGGCTGCGCCGGGAATCCGCCGGGCTGGCTCTGCGTGCCGGGCTGCTGGTACATCGGCTGCGGGGGCTGCATCGACGGCGGCACCATGGCCGTCGCGTCCGCACCGCCCTGCTGCTGACCACCGAGGCCGGGCTGCTGGTACATCGGCTGCGGCGGCTGCATCGACGGCGGCACCACCTGGGTGGAGTCACCGCCCTGCGGCTGGCCTGCGGGCCGGACGACCTGCGTCGCCTCCGACGGAGGCTGCTGCCCCTGCGACTGGACGGGCCGGACGACCTGGGTCGAGTCACCGCCCGCCTGGTTCTCGTCCTGGGGGTCCATCCGGTTCGAGATCGGATCCGAACCCTGCTGACCGCCGTCCGGCGGCTGCGGAGAGCTCATCGGGTACTACTCCCTTGCGGCGTCCAAAGTCCTGGGCATACTTCGGCACTACGCTATCTGATCAGGCCAGAGCGCAGTGGTGTTTCAGGACCAACTCGTCATCGACCCGCGATGAATCCGAGCACATCCTGGCGGGTCACGACCCCGGCGGGCTTGCCGTCGATGAGCACCATCGCACCGTCCGCCCCGGTCAGCGCCGACATCGCCGAGCTGATCTCCTCACCAGCGCCGATGGTCGGCAGCGGCGGCGACATGTGCTGCTCGACGGTGTCGGCGAGGTTCGCGCGGCCCGCGAACAGCGCGTCCAGCAGGTCCCGCTCGTTGACCGCGCCCGCGATCTCGGCGGCCATGATCGGCGGCTCGGCGCGCACGACCGGCATCTGCGAGACGCCGAACTCGCGCAGGATCGCCACGGCCTCCGCGACGGTCTCGCTCGGGTGGGTGTGCACCAGCTCGGGAACCGTGCCGTCCTTGCGGCGCAGCACGTCGCCCACGGTGCCCCCGGCGGCGTCGGGCGAGAGGAAGCCGTAGGAGGCCATCCAGGAGTCGTTGAAGATCTTGCCGAGGTAGCCGCGACCGCCGTCGGGCAGCAGCACCACGATCACGTCGTCCGGGCTCGCGGTCTCGGCGATCTTGAGCGCCGCGGCGACCGCCATGCCGCAGGAGCCGCCGACCAGCAGCGCTTCCTCGTTGGCCAGGCGGCGGGTCATCTGGAAGGACTCGGCGTCGGAGATCGGCACGATCTCGTCGCAGATCCCGTTGTTGTAGGTGCTCGGCCAGAAGTCCTCACCGACGCCCTCGACCAGGTAGGGACGGCCGTGACCGCCGGAGTACACCGAGCCCTCCGGGTCCGCACCGATGATCTTGACCTTGCCGCCGGAGACCTTCTTGAGGTACTCGCCGGTGCCGGAGATGGTGCCGCCGGTGCCGATGCCGGCGACGAAGTGCGTCACCTTGCCCTCGGTCTGCTCCCAGATCTCCGGGCCCGTGGAGTGCACGTGGGACTCGGGGTTCTGCGGGTTGGCGTACTGGTTGGGCTTCCAGGCGCCGTCGATCTCCTCGACCAGGCGGTCGGAGACGCTGTAGTAGGACTCCGGGTGCTCGGGCTCCACGGCGGTCGGGCACACCACGACCTCGGCGCCGTAGGCCTTGAGGACGTTGCGCTTGTCCTCGCTGACCTTGTCCGGGCAGACGAACACGCAGCGGTAACCCCTGCGCTGGGCGACCATGGCAAGCCCGACACCGGTGTTGCCCGAGGTCGGTTCCACGATCGTGCCGCCTGGCTTGAGCTCGCCGGAAGCCTCCGCGGCTTCGATCATGCGCAGCGCGATGCGGTCCTTCACGCTGCCGCCCGGATTGAGGTACTCCACCTTCGCCAGCACCGGGGTCTTGCCGGTGGCCACCGCGTTCAGCCGGACCAGCGGAGTGTTGCCCACCAGTTCGGTGACGTGCTCGACGTAGTCCACGCCTCGTCCTCAGTCGTCGGTCGGTCCCGCCCGGCGGGTCTCCGGCGCGGGTGTGATGCCGAGCGTAATCGCCTGTTCAGGCGCTAACCCAAGGGACCTTCCGGACGACACACGGTCAGGGAAGTTTTTTCGGCTCGGTGGCGTCTATCCAGTAGCGGGGTGTAGGCGTTTCGCCGAGCGCATCCCTGGTGCGACGGGTCTACATTCCCAGTCCCCGGGGTGGTGTGGAGGGAGGGGCCGAGATGATCGCGACGAAGGCTTTGCGGCTCGCACTGCTGGCCGCAGGGACCGCGGGTGGCCTGTCCGGAGCGGCCTACGGCTTGCTCAACGGTCAGGCCGGGCACGCGCGAAGGGTCATCGGACCGCCGATCGCCGAGCCCCTGCGCGCCGACGGCGTGCACCTGCCCACCGGTGTCGGCCCGGTGCCGCGCAGCGAGGTCCCCGAGGGCGTCCGGCCGCTGGAGGTGGCGGTGCTCGGGGATTCCTCAGCGGCGGGGCTGGGAGCGAACTTCCCGAGCGAGCTGCCCGGTGTCCGGGTGGCGCAGGGCCTGGCCGAGGAGCTGGACGGGCCGGTCGCGCTGACCACGCACGCCATCGTCGGCGCGACGACGCGGGAGCTGTCCGCGCAGGTCGACGCGGCCCTGCGGCAGCCTCCGGAGGTGGTTCTGATCATCATCGGCGCCAACGACGTGACCTCGAAGCTGCCGGTCTCGCGGTGCGCGGAGCTGCTCGCCGAGCAGGTCCGGCGGCTGGTCGAGGCGGACGTGAAGGTCGTCGTGGGCACGTGCCCGGACCTCGGTTCGATCCGGCCGATCCCGCAGCCGCTGCGCTCGGTGGCCAGCCGCTGGAGCATCGCGCTGGCCCGCGCGCAGCGCCGCAGCGTGGAGACCGCCGGCGGCTACGCGGTCCCGCTCGCCGACCTGCTCTCACCGGAGTTCCTGACCCGGCCGGCGGAGTTCTTCAGCCCGGACCGGTTCCACCCGTCCGGCGCGGGCTACGAGGCTGCCGCGGAGATCCTGCTCCCGGTCATGTGCATGGCCATCGGCGCCTGGCAGGGCGGCCCGCTGCCGCCGGCCCCGACCCGATCGGAAACGGCCGAGGCCCGCCGCCCCACCAGCCGCATCGTCGCCCACCTCAACCGCCGCCTCCACCACCACAACCCGGGCCGCGGCCTGGACTGACCGGATTTCAGTGGAAATCGGGTTTCTGATTTCCACTGAAACCGGGGCCCGGACTTCCGCTGAAACCCGGCCAACTCCCGTACCGTCCGGTCGGTACGGGGGTTGTCGGTGAGTGGCGTCACCGCCAAGATGGTCTCAACGCCCTTAAAGTGACTCGTCAGTAACGAACTTTCGCGCCCCGGCGAACGAAGGAGTTCCCCCATGCCCGAAGCAGTCATCGTCTCCGCCGCGCGGTCCCCGATCGGGCGCGCCGGCAAGGGATCGCTCAAGGACATCCGTCCGGACGACCTGACCGCCCAGATCGTCAAGGCCGCCCTGGACAAGGTCCCCGAGCTCAACCCCGCCGACATCGACGACCTGATGCTGGGCTGCGGTCTGCCCGGCGGCGAGCAGGGCTTCAACATGGCCCGCGTGGTCGCCGTGGAGCTCGGCTACGACCAGCTGCCCGGCACCACCATCACCCGCTACTGCTCGTCGAGCTTGCAGACCACCCGGATGGCGCTGCACGCCATCAAGGCCGGCGAGGGCGACGTGTTCATCAGCGCCGGTGTCGAAGCGGTGTCGCGCTTCGCCAAGGGCTCCTCCGACTCGCTGCCGGACACCCACAACCCGCTGTTCGCCGACGCCGAGGCCCGCACCCAGCAGACCGCTGAGCAGGGCGCGGAGAGCTGGACCGACCCGCGCGAGCTCGACCTCGTGCCGGACGTCTACATCCCGATGGGGCAGACCGCGGAGAACCTCGCGCGCCTCAAAGGCGTCACCCGCGACGAGATGGACGACTTCGGCGTCCGCTCGCAGAACCTCGCCGAGAAGGCCATCGCCAACGGGTTCTGGTCGCGCGAGATCACCCCGGTCACCACCCCGGACGGCACCGTCGTCTCCGCCGACGACGGCCCGCGCGCGGGCGTGACCAAGGAGGGCGTGGCCGGTCTCAAGCCCGTGTTCCGCCCCGACGGCCGGATCACCGCCGCCAACTGCTGCCCGCTCAACGACGGCGCCGCAGCGCTGGTCATCATGAGCGACACCAAGGCCAAGGAGCTCGGGCTGACCCCGCTGGCTCGCGTGGTGTCGACCGGCGTGTCCGGCCTGTCGCCGGAGATCATGGGCCTGGGGCCGGTGGAGGCCTCCAAGCAGGCCCTCAAGCGCGCGGGCATGAGCATCGACGACATCGACCTCGTGGAGATCAACGAGGCGTTCGCCGCGCAGGTCATCCCGTCCTACAAGGACCTGGGCATCCCGCTGGAGAAGCTGAACGTCAACGGTGGCGCGATCGCCGTCGGCCACCCCTTCGGCATGACCGGTGCCCGCATCACCACGACGCTCATCAACTCCCTCCAGTTCCACGACAAGCAGTTCGGCCTGGAGACCATGTGCGTCGGCGGCGGCCAGGGCATGGCCATGGTCCTCGAACGCCTCAGCTGAGGGAGACGTGAAAATGGCCGCCACTCACGAGGAGTGGCGGCCATTTTCACGTCAGGCAAGCGGCGTCAGCCGCTTTCTCATTACCCACCTGAGCAACCTGCACCGCCGCGGGTTCTGAGCGCTTCCGTGGCGAGGACGCCGCGACGCCGTGTATTGGCATACATCAGGAGTGGCGCCCGGAGTCCACGGGAGCGCTCAGGTTCCGCTACCCGCACCGCTAATCAAGCTGCTCCAGCACACCGCTCTAGTCGCTGCTGGAGAAGTAGGACAGCAGGCGGAGGATCTCGAGGTACAGCCAGACCAGGGTGGTCATCAGGCCGAAGGCGATGTACCAGGCGAACTTGGCGTCGACACCGCTGCGGATCGCCTTGTCGGCGGCGTCGAAGTCAAGCAGGAAGCTGAACGCCGCGATGCCGATGCACAGCAGGCTGAAGCCGATGCCCAGCGGGCCCGCCTCGCGCAGGCCCAGACCGCCCGCCGTGAAGAAGCTGGCGACCAAGTTGACCAGCATCAGGACCGCCGCACCCGCGACCGCGCCGATGATCCACTTGGTCAGCTTCGGCGTCACCCGGATCGCGCCGGTCTTGTAGACGACCAGCATCGCGGCGAAGACACCGAGGGTGCCCACGATCGCCTGCATGATCATGCCCAGGTTGAACTGCGACGCGAACAGGTAGCTGATGCCACCGAGGAACACGCCCTCCAGCGCCGAGTAGGCCACGACCAGAGCGGGCCGGACCTTCTTGGTGAAGACGATGACCAGCGAGATCACCAGGGCGACCAGCGCCGCGGGCAGCGCCAGGATCACCGCGGGCGGGCCGGCCAGGAAGGTCAGCGTCGCGGTGATCACCGCCAGCACGAGGGTGATCGCGGTCTTGGTGACCACGTCGTCGATCGTCATCGGTCGCGCGGCCTGCGGGGGAGCAGCCGGCGCCTGGCCGTAGGACGACTGCTGTCCCTGGCCGTAGTTGAAGTTCGCGTAGCCACCGGCCATTTCCGGCAGCTTGCGGAACGCGGGGTTGCTCGTTGTGCGCAACTCATCCTCCTGGGCGTTCTTGCGCCGTCTCCAGATCCAACGACCGGCGGTCCCGATCGGTTCCCGGTTCGGTAAAACCGGACTTTACCGGAAGCGAAAGGCCGGCGGACACAAGATCCACCGGCCTTTGCTCACACGTTGCCTAACGCCGCTTCTTGGCTCTGGACGCCTGCTTGCCAGGGCGGTTCTTGGGCTGGCTCTTCTTCCCACCGGGTTTACCACCGGGTCGCTGCCCGGGTGCGGGCTTGGCCGGCTTGGCCTCGGTCGCGGTGGCCGTGGCGGCCTCGCCCTCCGCGGAGGTCTCCGCCTTGGCGTCGCGGACCGGCTTCTGCCCCGGCTTGGGACGAGGCGTGGCCTTCTTCGCCTCGATCTCCTTCTGCCGCTCGCGCTCCTGCTCGGCGTCGATCTTCTTGGTCAGGAAGTGCTGCTGCCCCAGCGTCCAGACGTTGTTGGCCAGCCAGTACAGCAGGACGGCGATCGGCAGGAACCAGCCGGAGACGATCGCACCGATCGGCGCGATGTACATCATGAACTTGGCCATCATCGCCGACTGCGGGTTGGCCATCGAGGCGTCCGTCTGCTTCTTCACCGACAGCCGCATGGTGAAGTAGGTGGCGACCGAGGCGATCAGCATCAGCGGGATGCCGACGATCATCATCGAGGTCCGGTCGGTGCCGAACAGCGCCAGGTCCGTCGCGGGCTGGGTGATCCAGTTCGACAGCTTCGCGCCGAAGATGTCGGCCTGGATGAACGAGTCGACGCCCGCCTTGTCGAAGATGAAGTTGCTCTGCGCGCCCGGGTGGAAGTTCCGCAGCACGTGGAACAGGCTCAGGAAGACGGGGATCTGCAGCAGCGCGGGTAGGCAGCCGCCGAGCGGGTTGACCCCGTGCTCGGACTGGAGCTTCTGCATCTCCTGCGCCATGCGCTGGCGGTCGTTCTTGTACTTGTCGCGCAGCTTCTGGATGTGCGGCGCGAACTTGGCCATCTTGCGGCCTGCGCGCATCTGGCTCAGCGCAGGCTTGATGAGGACCACGCGCAGCGTGAAGACCAGGAAGAACACGGCCAGGGCCCAGGCGAAGCCGTTGTCCGGGCCGAGCACGGTGCCGAAGACCTTGTGCCAGAACCACAAGATCGCCGACACCGGGTAGAGGATGAAGGAGAAGAAACTTTCCACTCAGCTACTCCTGGTCATGGGCCGCTGGGGGCGAGCGCCCGACGTCGTTTCCATCCGGCGCAACCCGGGCCGTACGTGCGCGGCTGAACCCCCTGAAACGCAGGTCCGGCCAGTTCAAGGGTGCCATGCCCGGACGCCGGACGGCTGTCGCCCCCTGGCAGCCCACCGCGACCGCGTCCGATCACGGAACGTTTTCCCTGGTCACGCGGACAGGTGACCTGAGCAATACCGGACCCGGCGCAGACCGGGTCCGGTTCAACTCAGCGTCACCGCCGCAGCGCTCGGGCGATGATCCGACCGGCGAACAGGTAGATCAGCGCGGCCAGTCCGTAGTTGAGCACCAGGCCGATCGTCGCGTCTCCAGGGGTGAACACGTCGCCGAGGCCGAGCACGAAGAACTTCGCGGTGCCGTAGGTGAAGGCGACGAAGTCGTTGTCCTGGTTCGCACCGGTCACCGAGAAGATGATGTGCAGCACGAACACCAGCGCGATCAGCGCGCTGAGCACCTGGACCGTGCGGCCGATGGCGTCCGCGCTCGGCCCGCGGAACCCGTCCCGGTCGCGCCGGTCGTAGTCGCGATCGCGATCGCGGTCCCGCTCGCGGCGGTCGTAGTCGTCGCGGTACCGGTCGCGCTCGGGCTCGCGGTAGTCGTACCTGTCGTCGTAGCGGTCGTCGCGGTAGCCGTAGGGGTCGGCGTACGGGTCGTCCCGGTAGCCGTCGACGCGCTGGTCGACGCGGGTCTCCGGGTACGGGTTGTTCGCCGGCGGCTGGTAGCCGGGCACCCCGCCCGGTGGCGGCTGCTGGGGCGGCATCGGCTGCTGGGGCGGCACGGGCTGCCCGCCCATCGGCGGCTGCGCCGGCGGACCGGGCTGGTACCCCGGGGGCACCTGCTGCGGAGCCGGTCCGGGCGGCATCTGCCCCGGCGGGACCTGCTGCGGCCTCGGCTGACCGCCCGGCGGTGGTCCCGGCGGGCCGGGAGGCGGTCCGGGCTGCTGAGGGCCGCCTTGCGGCGGTCCCGGCTGCTGCGGTCCCTGCTGCCCCGGTCCCGGCCGTCCGGCCCGGGGGTCTCGCTCGTAGGCCATGAGGGCGCATTGTCGCTGTTGACCCGGCCGGGACGAAACCCCCGCGGGGTAATCGCCACCCCACCGCGTCCTGATCGAGCGTCGAGCGCAGCCGGGTGTTCACCGAACCGAGACCGGAACGCCACCGCGTCCAGCACGAAAAGCCTTCACCAACAAGCCGAACCGCGAAGATCACCCGAACGAGGTGCCCGAAATGCGCGGATGGAGGAGGTACGAGGGGAGATGACCCGTTAGATTGGAAAAGTGCCCCCGGTCGGGTTCGAACCGACACTCTGACGATTTTAAGTCGTCTGCCTCTGCCAATTGGGCTACGGGGGCCAGCCTTGATACCGGCACGTGTGCCGGTTCGCCACTACGACGCGGCGAGACCGCCTAAGGTTCCCGCGCGCGGGCAGATTCCACACCCTCGTGATCTGATCACCAGCTGCCCCATTCACCCACCGCCGCCGACTCCGCCAGCTCGTCGAACCGCGAGCGGACCCAGTCGTGCACCGCCCCCGAAACGTCCTTGCTGTCGGCGCGCTGCTCGAACCAACGCCAGTCGCAGTTGACGTTGACCTCCAGGAACACCCACTCGCCACCCACCCGCAGCAGGTCGAAGCCCGCCACGTCCAGCTGCCAGCGCTCGCACAGGCGCAGCAGCCGTTCGGCCAGGTCGCCGGGCACGTCCACGGGCTCCACCACGACCGATTCGGGGTCGACCCACAGCTGAGCCGGGTCGAGCTTGTTCACCCGGAAGCCGATCGCGCGCTCCCCCACCACGAACACCCGCAGCTCCTCGTCGGCGTCGAGGTACTGCTGGACGAGCACGGGAGCCGGCTCGCGCGCGTCACCACCGGTGCGGCGGATGTCCAACTGCTGCGGGAAGAGCCCGCGCAGCGACCCCGGTTCGGGTTCGAGCATGTGGTGACCTGCGGTTTTGACGATGCACTGCGCGCCACCGGGGCGGCTGCGCCCGGGCATCGTGGTCACGGAGGTGCGCGGCACGCGCAGGCCGACCGACGCCGCGCCCTGAAGCTGCGTCAGCCGGTCGAGCACTCCACCGGACGGCCCCGTGTTCACCTGGTCCCAATCGTCCCTCGTGGTCAGCCAGTTGCCGACCGCGTGCCACTGCTCACGAACATAGGCCCCGTAGACCGTTGCGGGTTCAACGGGTACGGCGGTCATGTCGAAGTGTCGCCGCCAGATCAGTACCGGGCGCAAGAGCCAGCGGTGGAATTCGATCAGAGGAGTATCGGCGTGCACCGTCAGTGGGAGGTCCAGGCAACGGTCCGCGTCGATGCGCACCATGCGGACGTCGTGCTCGGCCAGCGCGAGGGAGAGCTCGTTCATCTCCATGTCGGTGGCGCGGGAGAGCACGAGCACGCAGGGCACCGGGTCGCCGGGCTCCTCCTCGACGAGGCCGGCCTGGTACATGCGTTCCTGGAAGTCCAGCGGAGTGCCGGGCGCGCGGACGAAGTAGTCCTGCCCTTGCAGCAGCACCGGCGTCGGGCGGAGCTCCGGCTCGGCCCGTTTCCCCTGGTCAGCGGGCCGGTCCTCGGCCGCGCTCATGATCAGTCGTCCTTCTTCCGGAACACCTTCGACGCTTCGGCGTACTCTGCTTCGAAATCCGCGATCGGCCCGTCCTGCGCTTCCCCACTGCGCAAGATCGCCGCCAGTTCTTTCAGCGTCAAGGGATTCACCCCTTCCCCCGTGTGACGCATCCTTTCAGGTGAAGACCCCGCGTGAGTCTTCGTTTTCCCGCTACTGATTGTCAAGGATAGCGTGGGCCTTGTCCACCGCTTGGAGGAGGATCTTGGAAACATGGAGGCCGCGCGTCATCGTCGACGCGCGGCCTGAGTGTCCTTCGGCTCGGTGTGGCGTCAGCTCGCGGCGGCCCGCTCGAAGGCAGCCCGCGGGTTCTCGATCTGACCCATGGACACGGCTTCCCGCTTGAACAGGAAGGCCAACGTCCAGTCGATGACGATCCGCATCTTCCGGTTGAACGTGGGCATCCGGCTCACGTGGTAGCTGCGGTGCATGAACCAGGCGACGAAGCCCTTGGCCTTGAAGCCGTAGACGTCCGCGACACCCTTGTACAGACCCAGACCGGCGACCGATCCGGCGTACGCGTGGCGGTACTCCTTGGTCTGCTTGCCGCGCAGGGTGGCCAGCACGTTCTTGGCGAGCTGGTCGGCCTGGCGGACCGCGTGCTGCGCGGACGGGGCGCAGGTCGCGGCCGGGTCCTCGTCGGCCTTCGACAGGTCCGGCACCGCGGCGACGTCACCGGCGGCCCAGACCCCGGGCAGACCCTCGACCTGCATGTGCGCCGAGGCCTTGACGCGGCCCCGCTCGTCCAGCGGCAGGTCGCTGTTCTTGACCACCGGGTTGGCCTTCACACCCGCGTTCCACACCAGCGTGTCGGTGTCGAACTCCGTGCCGTCGGACAGGACCGCGTGACCGCCCTCGACCGACTTCAGGAAGGTGTTCAGGTAGACCGTGATGCCGCGCTCTTCGAGGGCCTTGACGACGTAGACGCCCATCTTCTCGCTGACCTCGGGCATCACCCGGCCAGCGGCTTCGACGAGCACCCAGGACATGTCGTCCGGGCTCACGTTCTGGTAGTCACGGCTCGCGTAGCGGGCCATGTCCTCCAGCTCGGCCAGCGCCTCGACGCCCGCGAACCCGCCACCGACGAAGGTGAAGGTGAGCAGCCGCTTGCGCAGCTCCTCGTCGTCGGTGTTGGCCGCGGCGTCCATCTTGGCCAGCACGTGGTTGCGCAGGTACGTCGCTTCGCCCACGGTCTTGAGCCCGATGCCTTCCTCGGCGAGGCCGGGGATCGGCAGCAGCCGGGAAACCGAGCCCAGCGCCACGACGAGCACGTCGTAGGCGAGCGTCTCGGTTCCGCTCTGCGGGTTCTCGATCGTGACGAGCTTGTCGTCGTGCTTGATCTCGGTGACAGATGCGGTGATCACATGGCACCGCTTCAACACTCGTCGCAGTGGCGCTACCACGTGGCGGGGTTCAACCGAACCCGCGGCCGCTTCCGGTAGGAAGGGCTGGTAGGTCATGTGCGGCTGAGGATCGACGACCGTCACGGATGCCTCACGACGCCCCAGCTTCTTCTGCAGCTGAAGTGCCGTGTACATGCCGACGTAACCGCCGCCGAGGATGAGAATCCGCGTGGGATCGGATTTACCAGCCATGACTTTATGGTCGCACCACATACCGTGACCGCGCTGCAGCTACCCCCCTTAATGTGACGCCAGTCGCGAGTGGCATCGATCACGATCAACGCGCGGTAGGCGACCATACGCGCTGCGTACGCGCTCTGTAACGAACAAGCGCGGAGGGCGACATCGACCAGACGTCGCCTCTGGTGTCAGGGGGTCTGGTTGCGCTCACCCTACCGAATCTCCGGCGAGAGGCGCCAAGCCCGCACCATTTCTTGATCAAGTTGACCTCGACCTGCGTCGACGCGTCGAAAAGCGGCAACGCCCCGGAAATCCTGCGTGTCGATCAGGCTTCCCGGGCGATCCGCTCCAGCCGGTCGCGGTGATCGCTCCACTGCTGCTGGTCGTCGGTGGTCATGTTGTCGTTGCCCGGTCCGCGGCCGACCGACCCGTCGATGAGTTCCCGGACGATGTCGAGATGGCCCGCGTGCCTGCCGGTCTCCTGGATCATGTGCACGAGGATCCGGTGCAGCGTGACACCGCCGCTCGGCCACCAGGGCACCGTTCCCCGCGAGTCGAGGTCCAGCGCGTCGATCGTGGTGTCCGCGTGCGCGCAGGCGCGGCGGTACAGGTCGAGCACCCACGCGCTCGACTCGTCCGCGGCGGCCCACAGGTCGGCGTTGAACTCGGCGCCCGGCTCCATCCACGGCGTCGGGATCCCCGACGGGCGCCCGAAGACCTCCCCGAAGTAGCCGAGCTCCATCGTCGCCAGGTGCTTGACCACTCCCAGCACGTTGGTCCCGGTCGGTGTCATCGGCCGCCGCAGGTCGTACTCGGAAAGTCCCTCCACCTTCCACAGCACGGCCTCCCGGCCTTCTCGCACGTAGTGCTGCAGCGTCGCCTTCTCATCGATCATGGCGCCAAAACTCCCACATCCCACCGACGTTCACAGGAATTCCGCAGCAGGAGGGTGACGAAGCCGAGGACGCCCCGGTAGCCGCGCAACCACCCGTCGCGGTGACGTCGCGCCACCTCCACCACCTCGGCCGCGTCCGGTTCTCCGCGGTGGTCGAGGGCCCACTCGGTCAGCGAACCGGACCAGGACCACTCGTAGTCGTCCCACTCGCCCGGTTCGCTGACGTGACCGTGAACCGGGGTCCAGCCCGCGTCCTCGACGACGTCGACCAGGTCCGGGAGGCTCAGGAGGTCGGCCGGATCTGCCCCGAGTGCCCGAAGCGCCCTCTCATCGGGCGGGCGTTCCCAGAAGCCGTCGCCGATCAGCAGCGATCCGCCCGGAGCGAGGTGCTCGCTCGCCGCGCGCAACGTCTCGGTCAGCCCGCCGAAGGCGTGCACCGCCCCGACGCACATGACCAGCCCGAACCCGCCGTCCGACCGGTACTCCCGCACGTCGCCCCGCACGAACGAGACCCGGTCGGCGATGCCGCGACGGCGCGCCTCGTCCTCAGCCCGGCGCAGCGCGCCGTCGGAGAGGTCCACGCCCACGGCGCGGGCCGCCGGCTGCTCCTCGGCGGCCCGCAGCACCCACTCCCCCGCACCGCACCCGAGGTCGAGGACAGCGGACTCGTTCCGGGCCCGCTGCACCAGCTTCCGCACGTTGACGTCGCTGATCGGGGCGGCGACGGGGTGCTCGGCATGCGCCAGCGCGCTCAGCTCGTGGCGATCCATCCCGCGATCGTGGCCACTTCCGCGTCTGCCCGCACCCGAATTTCCAGCGCTCACCCCGCAGTGCCTGGGTCCCTCCGGTAGGTGGCCGGGGAGGTGCCGACGACCTGGGTGAAGGCGCGGGTCAGGTGGGCCTGGTCGCTGAAGCCGAGCTGCGCGGCGAGTTCGGACCAGTCGACCGGTTCGCCGGAGTGGGCTGCCGCGGTGGCGTCGAGGATGCGAGAGCGCTGGATGACCCACTTCGGGCCGATTCCGACGTGACTGGCGAAGAGCCGCTGGAGGCTGCGCAGGCTGAGCCCGGCGTGCTGGGCGAGCTGTTCGGCGCGCACGATGTCCGACCGCTGTTGGGCCTCGTTGACCAGATCGGTCGCTTCGCGGCCGGTGGGGTCGGGTTCGGGTTCGCAGGCCAGCAGGTAGGCGTCGAGGACCGGGACGATCTCGGCGGTTTCGCTGGTGGCCAGGATCCGCTCGGCCGCGGTGCGGTCGTCGTGGCCGAGGACGTCCTCGGCGGTCCGGACGGTGCCCGAGATCGCTCCCACGCTGCCCTTCAGCAGAGCCCGGAACCCGCCGGGGTGGAAGGCCGCGCCGAGCACGTGCCCGACTCCGGTCAGGGTCCGGAAGAACGGTTCGCGGGAGACCCCGTGGACGAAGAGCCTGCCGTCCTCCGCCGCGACGTGGACCCGCGGCTGCGGCACCACCTGCTGCCGGTGCTGGCCGGAGACGTTCCAGCGGACGAGCCAGTAGTAGTCGACGAACTCGGCCAGCGCGGGATCCGGTTCGAGGCGTTCCACCTCGAACGCCCGCTCCCCCGCCCTCGGACGCACGATCGCCTCGGGCCGCCCGGCTTTCGACATGGGCTCAGCGTAAGCCGTCGCGTTTGTTCAAGACCGGCGAAACGACGCGACCTAGCGTCGAGAGCATGACCTACCAGCACAAAGCCGCAGCCCGATTCAACGTCACCGCGTGGTCGGAACACCTCGTCGTCGACATCGACGGCGAAGGAAGGAAGGCCGGCGACGCCTACTACCCGAACCGGGGCATCACCCGCGCCGAGGTCCAGTACACCTACACCGGGGAGATCGAGGGCACGAGCACCCTGACGTACCTGATCGCCTACAAGGCAGACGCGGCACCGATCCTCTGCTTCGAGCGCTTCGAAGGCTCCATCGCAGGCCACGAAGGCACCTGCGTCTTCCAGCACACCGGCAGCCAGGACAAGACCTCGGTCTCCGCGCACCTCCAGGTCGTCCCGGGCATGGGCACCGGCGGCCTCGAAACCCTCCGAGGCGAAGCCGACGTCTCCATCGCAGGCCACTCCGACAACGGCTACGAACTGACCCTCACGTACTCCCTGGGCTGAGGTCGACGAGCCGTTTCACCGGACGCGCGGGACCCTCCGGCCCGTGACCGTCGCCGATCCCACTTCTCCCTCAGCCGCAGGCGGATTTGGTCCGAACTGTCCAGGCACAACGGACGTGATCACGTGCCGGCTCGGACCAAAACCGCCCACTCCCGCACCCGACATGGCCCAACCCCTTGACCTTCCCGAACACCCTGTTAACCCCGAGGATTCATGCCAGCCAAGCAACGGTTTGGCGTACGGACCCGCGAGCATTCGGCCATACGTGCGGGTTGATCACACTCTTCGCGAGGGCCGCGAGATCCAGCCATCTCCAACCCGCGGTTCCGCGCCCACATGCTGCTCGTTCGCCGTAGTAGACGTTGAAGGCATCCACGTACACACCAATGCGCAGCTCCCGCTTCGACGAGACGGTGAGTAACTGATCGATCACCCTTCGCGCGCTACCGCTCTAGCCTGGTCTCGGACTCAGCACCTCGCCCCGCCAGGTGCTTCGCTCGTTGGAAGACCTCTCGGAGCATCTCGGGCGTGAGCTTGCCTGTGAAGGTGTTCTGCTGTCAGAACACCTTCCCCGGCGAGTGTGGGATTCTCGTCGAGTGGTTGAGGGTCGAAAGCTGCCGCCAGGCCAGCACGCAGCGGAGCTGGAGCGCTTCGGATTGCCTCAGTTCGCGCGCCGAGATGTCGCAACGCCTGCTCACCCGGTTTTGACCGTCAGTGGCGTAGTGCGACACCCGACCCAGCTCGATCTTGAAGATCTGTTGGACGGCCTGCCGCATCACGAGCAGCGTAGTGATCTTCACTGCGTGACCACTTGGAGCGCGCTCGGCCTGGTCTGGTCGGGTGTGCGCCTCTCGGATGTGGCACAGCGGATCAGCGAGGTGGTGTGCCCCCACCCGCGCGCAAGGTGGCTGATGGCAACAGGGCTCGACGGTTTCCGATCGTGCTTGAAACTTGACGATGCGCTCGCTGACGACGTGATGATCGCAACTTGTCTGGATGGTGTGGCGCTGTCCCAAGCGCACGGTTCGCCTCTGCGGCTGGTCGCCCCTGCGCAGTACGGGTACAAGAGTGTGAAGCATCTGATCGCCCTGGAGTACCGGCTTTCTTACGCAGCCGGCTCGGCCGGGTTCAAAGAGCACCCGCGAGGCCGCGTCGGTCGCGAAGAGCGCAGTCGGCTGTTTCCAGGTCCGGTATGGCGCCGAATGTGGGCTGGGGCGTTGCCGACAGTACGGCGACGCTACCGGGCAGTCTGACGTCGAGCATGCTGCGGCGCTGAGCGAGGACGGCTTCCGTGAATCCGTTCACGTCAGCCATCAAACCATCCCCGCCAGCTCCTTCGCTCGACGCAGCACACTCCGCAACATCGCGGGCGTCAGCAGCTTCGTCTGAACATTCCGCTGGCAGAAGTGAACGGACTCACGGAAGCCCTGCTACGTCCTTGCCACGTCCGCTGGATCTCGTCCCCCCGAGCCGCAGCCATCGGCGACAACGTGCGGCAACGACAACGTCCGGGAAACCATCACCACACGCCGGGGATCAACCGGAACCGCGTGGAACGCATGTAGTCCCGGTAGCCGTCCAGCTCCTGCTCGAGCATCACCTCCTCATCGCGGATGCGCACCGCCAGCGCGATCACGACGGGGACAAGGAAGACCAGACCCCACCAGGAGTCGAGCGCGAGTGGCATCCCGGCCACCGCGATCAGCGCGACCGAGTACATCGGATGCCGGACGACCCCGTACATCCCGGTCGACACGACCCGCTGCCCGCTCTCGACTGTGATGTTGCCTGCCGCGAAGCGGTTCTGAACGACCACCAGCACGGTTAGCGCCATTCCCGCGGCCACCAGAGCATCGCCGATCAGCGGCACCACCGCGGGCACCGGCGACCAGCCGAAGCGGTGATCGAAAGCGCTGAAGACGAGCATCGCGGGCAGACACGAGAACAACACCGCCACGGCGATCCGCTGCACGGGCCTGCTCTCCCGACCCGCCTGCTTGCGCCGCTCGATGGCCGGCGGGTCCTTGCGAGCCAAATAGGCACTCGGGATCCCGGTCGAGAGCACGAAGACCGCCAGGAAAACCCATGCCTGCCAGTAGTCGAAGGTCCAGGCCGGCAGGAACAGCAAGGCCCCGAGCACGACGATCGCGAAGACCGTGTTGGCCACATCCTTGATCACCTCAGAGGCCTACCACCCGTGGCGGCGGATGTAAAGGTGGGGTACCAGGGCGGATCGCCGGTGATGTCGAGCAACCGAAACTCACACGTCGACGCCCGTTGCTGCTCTAGCGTGGTGCCGACGCGATTCCAGGCCGAGGCGATCCTGTTCGACATCGACGGCACCTTGGTCGACTCCACCCCTCTCGTGGAACGCACCTGGCGGTCCTCGGCCGCGAGAAGCGGCATGGACCCGCGCACAAGGCCGCGGACCTCTCCGCGGCCGACGCAGTCATCCCCGCCCGTACCACCTGCACCGTGCTATGCGACCCCCGCCAGGTCCTTCGCGCGTTCGAGGACCTCTCGGAGCATCGCCGGGGACATCAGCTTCGTCTGAACATTCCGCTGGCTGACGTGGTAGCAGCCGAGGAGGTGGAGCGGGGGTCCTCCGTCGGTGGCGGGGAGTTCGGCGTGGGCTAGGTGGCCGAACTTGGGCCTGGGGCGGGGGACCTGCCAGACGGCGTCGGCGAGGACCGGTAGGAGGGATTGCCAGCCGAAGCCTCCGAGGACCACGACGACTCGGAGGGTCGGGCGCAGCAGGTCCAGCTCGCGGACCAGCCAGGGGCGGCAGGTGTCGCGTTCGGCCGGGGTGGGTTTGTTGGCCGGTGGGGCGCAGTGGACCGGGGCCGTGATGCGGGTGTGGTGCAGCCGCAGGCCGTCGTGCAGCGAGACCGACTCCGGCTGGGAGGCCAGGCCGACGTCGTGGAGCGCTTGGAAGAGGACGTCGCCGGAGCGGTCCCCGGTGAACATCCGGCCGGTGCGGTTGCCGCCGTGGGCCGCGGGGGCGAGGCCGACGATCGCGATCTCCGCGTCGGATGGGCCGAAACCGGGAACCGGGCGGCCCCAGTAGTCCTCGTCGCGGAACGCGGCGCGCTTGACCCGGGCGACCTCCTCGCGCCATTCGACCAGGCGGGGGCAGGCCGTGCAGCGGCCGACCAGTTCGTCCAGCTCCGCCAGGTCGCCCGCGCCAGGGGCCGCGTCGGCGGGTTCTCCGGACGGGTCGGTGATCAACTCCGGGGGTTTCTCCACCCCGCAAAACTGACAGAGAACGCCTCTCGTGGCACGTAATGTGGGCGACATGGCAGACGAGAAGGCCGACGAGGCGACGCAGCAGGACACCACCCCCGCCGAGCCGGTGGACGATCTGGTCAGCACGCATCACGCGATCACCGTGGACGGCACCGAGCTGTCCTACACCGCGACCACGGGACGCGTCGTGCTGCGCGACGAGGTCTACACCGACGGCAAGTTCGACGGGCACAAGGCCAAGGCCGAGGTCTTCCTGACCTCCTACGTCCTCGACGCCGCTCCGGACAGCAACCGCCCGGTGACCTTCGCCTTCAACGGCGGCCCGGGTTCGGCGAGCGTGTGGCTGCACCTCGGCGTGCTGGGCCCGCGCCGCGTCCTGTCCGGCGATGCCGGGGACCTCGCCCCGCCGCCCTACGGGCTCGCCGACAACTCCGAGACGCTGCTCAAGCACAGCGACCTGGTGTTCATCGACCCCGTGTCCACCGGCTACTCGCGGGCGATCGAAGGCGGGAAGCCCGGTGACTTCCACGGTTTCCAGGGCGACATCGAGTCGATCGCCGAGGTCATCCGGCTGTGGACGACCCGCAACAGCCGGTGGATGTCGCCGAAGTACCTCGCAGGCGAGTCCTACGGGACGCTGCGCGCAGCGGCGCTGGCCGACCACCTCCAGTCGCGGCACGGGCTGTACCCGAACGGGCTGCTGCTGATCTCGTCCGTGCTGGACATGGGCACGATCCGGTTCACCGAGGGCAACGACCTGCCGTACTCGCTGTACCTGCCGACCTACGCGGCCATCGCCCACCACCACGGCAAGCACGGCGACCGCCCGCTGCGCGACGTCCTCGACGAGGCCGAGAAGTTCGCCGCCGGGGACTACGCGTGGGCGCTGGCGCGCGGCGCTCGGCTGACCGCCGAGGAGCGGGCCGACGTGGTGCGCAAGGTCGCCGAGCTGTCCGGGCTGTCCGAGGACTACGTGGACCGCGTCAACCTGCGCATCGAGCACGTCCGGTTCTTCACCGAGCTGCTGCGCGACGAGCGCAAGACCGTCGGCCGGATGGACGGGCGGTTCACCGGCTGGGAGCCCGACGCCGCGGTGGAGCGCTTCACCGACGACCCGAGCATCTCCGGCATCCGCGGCGCCTACTCGGCGGCCATCAACCACTACCTGCGCGAAGAGCTCGACTACCGCAGCGACCTGCCCTACGAGACCCTGACCGGCCGGGTGCAGCCCTGGTCGTACAAGGAGTTCGAGGGCGCAGCGGTGTCCGTCGTGGACCGGCTCGGTGCGGCGATGCAGGCCAACCCGCACCTGCGGGTGCACGTGGGCTGCGGCTACACCGACGGCGCCACGCCGTACTTCGCCGCCGAGCACGTGCTGGCGCGGTTGCCCGTTCCCGAGGAGCTGCGGGAGAACATCGACGTCCGCTACTACCCGGCGGGGCACATGATGTACGTCCACGAGCCGTCCCGGATCCAGCAGTCCGACGACCTCGCGAACTTCATCGCCGGCTCCTGATCCGCATCGCAGCCGGGCGTGTCTTCGCAGCTCAGGAGCGTGCCCGGCTGGGAGCTGTCGAATTTCGCGCGAAATTCGAAGGCCATGTCCGAGCCTCGAATTTCGCGCGAAATTCGGATGTGTCCACGCGGCCGGGCGTGTCTGACGAGGTCAGGGCGGCTTTGGTGTGGGTGCCGTCGAAATTCGCGCGAAATTCGACGGCCAAGCCTCGGGGTGGAAGTTCGCGCGAAATTCGGTGGGGTGGGCCTGGGTGGCCGGGAGGTGAGAAATTCCTGGCGGCACGGGGTCGCTTGAGATTGACACCGCGCGGCGGTGGGCGACACTGAGCACGTGGTCAAGACGCTGCACCCGCAGAACTACGCCGACGTCTACTACGTGGGCGACTACTACCGCCAGGGCAACGCAGTCCTCATGGACCTCACCGACGTCCGGGGTCCCGAGGCGACCCAGCTCGTCGACTTCGCGGCCGGCCTGGTCGTGGCCCGCGGCGGAGACATGCAGCGGGTAGCCCCGAAGGTCTTCCTCCTCAGCCACCCCGAGCAGCCAGAACAGCGCTGACCTGGCGCAGCGCGCGAAAGGGCGCCCCCACCTGAGTTCGGTGAGGGCGCCCGGTTCTCGTGCGGCATCAGACCACGACGTGCGGGATCTCCTCCGCGAAGTGGCAGGCCGAGGGGTGAGAACCCGTGCGGACTTCCAGTTCCGGGGACTTCTCGGCGCAGATGTCCTGGGCCTTCCAGCAGCGGGTGCGGAAGCGGCAGCCCGACGGCGGGTTGGCCGGACTGGGGACGTCGCCGGTGAGGCGGATGACCTCGCGCTTGCCGCGCAGGGTCGGGTCCGGGACCGGAACGGCCGACAGCAGGGCCTGGGTGTACGGGTGCTGCGGGTGCTCGTAGATGTCGTCCTCGGTGCCGACCTCGGCGATCTTGCCGAGGTACATCACCGCGACCCGGTCCGACAGGTGCCGGACCACGCCCAGGTCGTGGGCGATGAACACGTACGACAGCCCGAACTCGTCCTGCAGGTCGCCCAGCAGGTTCATCACCTGCGCCTGGATCGACACGTCCAGCGCCGACACCGGCTCGTCGCAGACGATCACCTTCGGCTTGAGCGCCAGCGCGCGGGCGATGCCGATGCGCTGCCGCTGACCGCCGGAGAACTGGTGCGGGTAGCGGTGGATGTGCTCGGGGTTGAGGCCCACGACGTCCAGCAGCTCCTGCACCTTGCGCCGCCGCTCGCCCTTCGGCGCCACCTCGGGGTGGATCTCGAAGGGCTCGCCGACGATGTCGCCGACGGTGCGCCGCGGGTTCAGCGAGGTGTAGGGGTCCTGCAGCACGATCTGCATGTTCCGGCGCAGCTTGCGCAGTTCGGAGCCGCGCATCTTGAAGATGTCGCGACCCTCGAACAGGGCGGTGCCGCTGGTGGGGTTCTCCAGCCGCATCAGCACCTGCGCCAGCGTCGACTTGCCGCAGCCCGATTCACCGACGATGCCGAGGGTTTCACCGCGCTGCAGGTCGAAGGACACGCCGTCGACCGCCCGCACCTGCCCGACGGTGCGACGCGGGATGCCCGCGCGCACCGGGAAGTGCTTGACCAGGTTCTGCACCTGGAGGATCGGCTCAGCCACGGCTCATCATCTCCTCCGCGAAGTGGCAGGCGCTGACGCGGCCCAACCCGAGGTTGTGGTCGGTCGGCACCTCCGTGCGGCACTTGTCCTGGGCCCGCGAGCAACGCGGGTGGAACGGGCATCCCGGTGGCACCGCCATGAGGTTCGGCGGCAGGCCCTTGATCGTCTCCAGCTCCTGGCCCTTGAGGTCCAGGCGCGGGATCGACCGCATCAGGCCGTCGGTGTAGGGGTGGCCCGGGGCCTTGTACAGCGAGTACGCGTCGGCGGCCTCGACGATGCGGCCCGCGTACATCACCACGATCCGGTCCGCGACCTCGGCGACCACGCCCAGGTCGTGGGTGATGAGGATCAGGCCCATGCCGCGGTCCCGGCGGAGCTCGTCGAGCAGGTCCATGATCTGGGCCTGCACGGTGACGTCCAGCGCCGTGGTCGGTTCGTCGGCGATGAGCAGGTCCGGGTCCAGGGCCAGCGACATCGCGATCATCGCGCGCTGCCGCATGCCGCCGGAGAACTGGTGCGGGAACTCCTTCACGCGCTGCTTGGCGTTCGGGATCTTCACCTGGTCCAGCAGCTCCACGGCCCGGTTCGTGGCGTCCTTGCGGGACATGCCGCGCCGCGTCCGGAGCTGCTCGGCGATCTGGAACCCGACCGTGTAGACCGGGTTCAGCGCCGACAGCGCGTCCTGGAAGATCATCGCCATCGCGTCGCCGCGCAGCTCTCGCCTGCGCTCCTCGGTGGCGGTCAGCATGTCCTCACCGCGGTAGCGGATCGCACCTCCGGTGATCGCCCCCGGCGGGATGTCCAGGATGCCCATCACGGTCTGCGCCGTGACGCTCTTGCCGGAACCGGATTCGCCCAGCACGGCGAGGGTTTCACCGGCGTCGACGTGGTAGTTCACACCGTTGAGGACCTTCGCGACGCCGTCCCGGGTGCGGAACTCGACGTGCAGGTCCTCGACCTCCAGCAGACGTTCCGCCGAGGTCTCGTGTTCGTTTGCGGACACAGCGGTCTCTCCTACTTCTGCTTCGGGTCGAGCGCGTCGCGGACGGCGTCACCGAGCATCACGAACGCCAGGACCGTGAGCACCAGGAAACCGGCCGGGAAGAACAGCAGGTGCGGCGCCGACTGGATGTAGTTGCGCGAGTCGGAGATCATCACGCCCCAGGACACGACCGGCTCGCGCAGGCCGATGCCCAGGAACGACAGCGTCGCCTCGGCACCGATGAACCCGCCGAGCGCGATGGTCGCGTAGACCATCACCGGTGCCAGGGTGTTGGGCAGCACGTGCCGCATGATGATCCGGGTCGGGCTCGCGCCCAGCGCGCGGGCCGCCTTGACATAGTCCTGCTGCTTGGCCGCGATGGCCGCCGACCGCATGATGCGCATCGAGATCGGCCAGGACAGCACCGCGATCGTCACCACGACCTGGGTGATGATCCGGCTGCCGCTGGGGATCTTGATGTCGGCGTTGAATGTGGTCAGGATGACGATCGCGCCGAGCACGAACGGCAGGCCCATGAAGATCTCGGAGAACCGCGAGATCAGCGTGTCCACGATGCCGCCGAAGTACCCGGCGATGATGCCGATCAGGCCGCCGAGCAGCACCGTCAGCAGCGTCGCCGCCAGACCCACCAGGATCGACGCTCGAGCGCCGATGATGGTCCTGGCGTAGAGGTCGCGACCGAGGTTGTCGTAGCCGAACCACGCGTCCCCCGACGGGGTGTCGCGCGCCTTGGTCAGGTCCTGGAAGTTCGGGTCCGCGCTCGTGAACAGCTGCGGGAACGCGGCGATGATCAGCAGCAGCAGGATGATCGCCGAGGCGATCAGGAACAGCGGACGCCGGCGCAGATCGCGCCACGCGTCGCTCCAGAGACCGCGAGGCTTCTCCTTCTTGGCCTGCTCGTTCTTCTCGTCCGCTCGTGGTGCCTCGGCCGCGGGGGTGGCTGCGGCGAGGCCGGTGGTGGGGCGTGGGTCAGTCATATCGGATCCTCGGGTCGAGCACCGCGTAGAGAATGTCCACCAGCAGGTTCATCAGCAGGTAGACCAGCACCAGGACGGTGACGATCCCCGTCACCGTGGTGCCTTCCTGGGTCGTGATCGCCTTGTAGACCAGTCCGCCGATGCCGCGGACGTTGAACACGCCTTCGGTGACGATCGCACCACCCATCAGCGCGCCCAGGTCGGTGCCCAGGAACGTGACCACCGGGATCATGGAGTTGCGCAGCATGTGCACTCCGACGACGCGACGGGGCGCGAGGCCCTTGGCGACGGCGGTGCGCACGAAGTCCGCGTGCTTGTTCTCCATCATGCTCGTCCGCGTCAGCCGCGAGACGTAGGCCATGGACAAGGATCCGAGGACGAACCCGGGAACGATGAGTTCGCCGATCGAGGGATCGGAGGAGACCGTGGTCTTGATCAGGCCCAGCTCGGCGCCGAGCACGATCTGCAGCACGAAACCGGTGACGAACACCGGCAGCGCGATCAGGAACAGCGTGGACACCAGCACCAGGTTGTCCAGGAAGCCGCGCCCGCGCAGGCCGGTCAGGACACCGGCGAGCAGACCGATGACGCCCTCGATGATCAGGGCGACGACGGCGAGCCGGACGGTGACCGGATAGGCCTGTTCGAGCAGCGAGGAGATCGCGGTACCGGAGTAGGTCTCCCCGAAATCACCCGTCAGCAGGTTTCCCAGGTATTTGAAGTACTGGACGATCAGCGGATCGTCGAGGTTGTACTTCTCGTGCATCTCCGCGATGTAGGCCGGAGGGCAACCGCGGTCGCCGCACTTGCCCGCGAACGGGTCGCCGGGAATCGCCCATACCAGCAGGTAGATGATAAAAGTCGTCCCGATGAAAACCGGGATCAGTTGCAGCAACCGCCGCAACACGTAGCGACCCATCCGGGCCTCCTCCATCAACAGCAGCGCAGGGCCCGGCCCACCGGGTTTCGATGGGCCGGGCGCGCACTCGGTTTTACGGGTTCAGGCGCACCGTGCTCAAGTCGAGCTCGCGGTAGGCCTTGACCTCACCTTCGGCGACTCGCTCCGAGAAGCCGTACTGCACCGGCTGGGTCCACAGCGGAATCGCCGGCAGTTCCTCGCCGAGCAGCTTCTCCGCGTCGGCGTAGGCGGCGGTGGCGGCTTCCGCGGTGGGAGCTGCGTTCGCCTTGTCCAGCGCGGCGTCGAACGCCGGGTTGGAGTACTTGTAGTCGTTCGAGGACGCGTCCGTGCGGTACAGCTGCGTCAGGAACGTCTCGATGTTCGGGTAGTCGGCCTTCCAACCGGTCCGGAACAGACCGTCGAACTGGAACGCGTTGGCCTTCTGGCGGAACTCGCCGAAGGTCGGCACCGGCACGAACTGGGTCGGGATGCCCAGGTTCTGCTGGATGCTCGCGGCCACGGCCTGCACCCACTCGTTGTGCCCGCCGTCGGCGTTGGTCTCCAGGGTCAGCGTGCCCTGGAAGCCGCCGGCCTGGGCCAGGTACTGCTTGGCCTTCTCCGGGTTGAACTCGCAGGCCTCACCGCACTGGCCGGGGCGGTAGCCGTCGGCCGCCGCGGTGGCGAAGCCGTCCGCCGGGTCACGACCGCCCGAGAACACCTGCTGGGTGATGGTCTTGCGGTCGATCGACATCGAGATCGCCTTGCGGACCAGCGGGTTCTTGAACTTCTCGTCGTAGGTCGGGATGCCCAGCGCCTGGGTGAGCAGACCCGGCTTCTGCTTCGCGCGCTCGCCGAGTTCCTGCTTCCACTTGTCGCCGACCAGCGCGGAGACCGGAACGGCGCGCAGGAAGTCCAGGTTGCCCGAGACCAGGTCCTGGTAGGCGGTGTCCAGGTTGTCGTAGACCTTGAACTTGGCGCCCTTGATCGTCGGCTTGTCGGTGCCCGCGTACTTGTCGTAGGCGGCCAGGTTCAGCTCGACGTTGGGAGTGCGGTCCTGGAACTTGAACGGACCGTTGCCGATCGGGTGCTGCTCGAAGCCCTTGGGATCGGCGAAGAACGCGTCGGGCAGCGGCATGTAAGCGGAGTAGCCCAGCACGACCGGGAAGATCGTGAACGGCGCCTTCAGCTTCACCGTGAACGTCGTGTCGTCGACGACCTTGAGACCGGACATCTCCTTGGCCGGCGGCGTCGGGGCCTGTGCCGGGCCCTCGTCACCGTCGGGGTCCTCGGACTGCAGCTGGTCGTAGCCGTCGATCTGCTCGAAGAAGCTCGCGCCCTGGAAACCGTTGGGGCCGTAGGCCGAGTAGTTCCAGGCGTCGACGAAGTTCTTCGCCTTGACCGGCGTGCCGTCGTGGAAGGTCCAGCCCGGCTTGAGCTTGATCGTGAAGTTCTGGTTGTCCGTGGTCTGGATCGACTCGGCGACCGCGTTCTCGACCTTGAGGTCGCTGGCCCGGTAGTTCACCAGCCCCGTGAACATGGAGTTCACGATGAACCCACCGTTCTCCTCGGTGGTGTTCGCCGGGACAAGAGGGTTCTCCGGCTCGCCCCAGTCAAGGGTGACGATGCCGTCCTCTCCCGAGCCGCTGCCGCCACCGCCGCAGCCGGTGGCGAGCAACGCCACCGCCAGCGGGGCCGCGACCAATGCGGCCAAACGTCCCTTTCGCATGTAGGTCCTCCCGCTTCCACGCGCGCCCCAGGTTTGTTTTTTCCGGGGTCATCACGCACGACGGTTCTTCACCGTCGCGTCAGACGTGCGTAAACATAAGTGAGAACCGGGCGGCGGCAATGCAGTGTCACAAAGCCGTCACTTTCTGAATCGATACACCTTTCCCATTCTTTGCAATCGGGACAGGGTGTCCAGATCCTGGGAACTAGCTGATCGACAGGGCAATGCCGTCCAGGATGTCGTGCTCACTAGCAGTCATCGAGGAGATGCCGCTGCGCTCCGAAAACTCCTGCGCGAGCACCTTGACCACCAGCGCACCGCCCCCGATCACATCCACGCGACCCGGATGCATCGATCCGATCTTCGAACGCTCTTCATGCGACATGGAAAGAAGTTGTTCGGCGATTTGTTCGACGCGGTTCTGGGAAATATGGGAAAGGTGGATCGCTTGAGGATCGTATTCGGGCAAATCCTGCGCGATCGCGGAGAGCGTGGTGACGGTTCCGGCGACTCCGACCCAGGTCCGGGCCCCGCTGACGTCGACCCGGGCGAACGCCTCGTCGAGGATTTGACGCGCGACCTTCTCCGCCTCGTCGACCTCCGCCTCGGTCGCCGGGTCGTCGCGCAGGCACCGCTCGGTCAGCCGCACGCAGCCGATGTCGGCGGAGTGCGCGGCGGTGATGTCGGCGTTCGCGCCGTCCCAGGTGCCCACCACGACCTCGGTGGAACCGCCACCGACGTCGGTCACCACGAAAGGCCCGTCCAGCGGGTCGAGATCGCCGACGGCGCCGACGAACGACAGCCGCGCCTCCTCGTCACCGGTGATCACCTCGGCGTCGACGCCCAGCGTCTCGCGGACCATGGAGAAGAAGTCCTCGCGGTTCTCCGCGTCGCGGGTCGCCGAGGTCGCCACCATCCGAACCCGTTCGACTCCCTTGCGCGCGGCCATCGCGGCGTAGTCGACCAGCGCCGCGCGGGTGCGCTCGATCGCCTCCGGCGCGAGCCGGCCGGTGGCGTCCACGCCCTGGCCGAGCCGGACGATGCGCATCGTGCGGTAGATGTCGCGCAGATCCTTGCGCCCGTCCTCGTGCACCGTGACGTCCGCGACCAGCAGGCGAATCGAGTTCGTCCCGCAGTCGATCGCCGCAACCCGTGCCATCGCACCCTCCTCGCCCAGCTGCGCACCGGCGTTTCCGGCCGCTCCCCCACGCTATCGGGCCCGGGGCTAGGAAAGCGCCGAGCCGCGCCCGTTCCCGCGAAGGGAGCGCGCGCGGCCCGGTGCCGGGGTCCGGCAGTTACTGCGGTCGGGGGGTGTAGCCGTCGGGGACGGTGCAGGGCTCCGCCACGCCACCGGCGTCGGTGAAGACCTCGAAGCCGGGCTGCGCCAGCATCGGGAGCGATTCGCCGGGCAGCACGTCGTCGCCCGCAAGCGGTTCGATGAGGGCGAACTCGCCGCGGTCGAGCAGAGCCGTGTCGCAGGTGGCGCCGACCCCGGAGGACGGGACCGGCTCCGGGGAACTCGTCAACGGCACGGGTTCCGAGCTCTGGGGAGCGGGCGCCGAGATCGACGGCGAGGACTCCGAACTCTGCGGAGCGGGCACCGAGCTCTGCGGCGAGGACTCCGAACTCTGCGGAGCGGGTACCGAGCTCGACGGCGCAGGCACGGAGCTCGACGGCGAGGATTCCGAACTCTGCGCAGCGGGCTGCTGGCTTGACGGCAGGGGTTCCGCGCTCGACGGGACCGGCTCGGGCAGCGGGGTCTGCGACGGCGCGGGGGTTTCCGGCGCAGGTGCGGTCGACGGCTCCTGCGGCACGACCGGCACGACCGGTTCGACCAGCGGCTCCGGCTCGGGCTGCGCGGGAGCCGGAACGGCCTGCGTCCCGGAGGTTTCCGGGACGATCGGTTCGAACGCCAACGGCTGCGGATCCGGGATCGGCGCCACTGGCTCGATCTCCGGGATCGTCAGCGGCTCGGGCTCCGGCCGCGCCAGCGCGCTCGGGATCTCGGGCATCCGCTCACCGGCCAGGACGTCACCGGTCTCCGGCGCCAGCTCGGCCGGGGTCGGCGTGACACCGCGCCGGTAGGCGTCGGCCCAGACCAGAACCGTGCGGACGTAGCTCTCGGAGTGGTTGTAGCGGAACACGGCCGCCGCCAGAGCGCGCGGATCGTTGAGGTCCTCGCCGCCGCTGCAGAGGTAGGTGCCCGCCGCGGCCGCGGCGTCGGGCACGTTGTGCGGGCTCTGGACGCCGTCCTGGTTGCCGTCGGAGGCGAACTTCCGCCAGGTCGACGGGATGAACTGCATCGGCCCGACCGCCCGGTCCCACACCCGATCGCCGTCGAAGCGCCCGGCGTCGGTGTCCGGGATCGCCGCGATCTCCTGCCCGCCGGACAGCTGGGGGCCGAGGATCGCGTGCACCGTCGTGCCGTTGACGTCGATGGCACCGTTGCGGGCGTGCCCGGACTCGATGCGCCCGATCGACGCCAGCACCGACCAGTGCAGCCCGCAGGCTTGGATCTGCTCCACCTCGCGCGCGGCCTGCATGTAGGCGGCCAGCACGGGTTCGGGGATGCCGAGCTCACCGACGGGCAGCTCCGCCCGGGGCGCGGCCTGCGGCACGGCGGCGAGCTGCGCCGGGTCGGCCGCCTCGTTCAGCAGCCGAGGGCTGAGCACCGGAGCCTGCGGCAGGTTCCCGCTCGCGCCCAGCTCGCGCAGTGCGGACACCTGCGGTCCCGGGGCTGGTCCGGTGGGCAGGGCGGAGGCGCTCAGCAAGCCCGCCGGGAGAGCCAGGACCGGTGCCATCGCGGTGACCGCCAGCCACCTCCGGGCCCGTCGTCTCGCGAGCACACCCGTCGGATCCTTCCGCCGGGCCATGCGCTTCCTGCGGTCCCCCACTCGTCAAACCCCCACGCCTGAATCGAGCACTCCGCCAAACAGCCGAATCCCTGCATACACCACCTCACGGGCACTCGCCGCGCGACTTCACCCGACCGAGCCGCCGGAGAAGCTTGCCCAGCTGGAATCGAGCTGCATCGGATCGAGGCATTCATCTCGCGGGGATTTGTGCCTACGCTCCGGGCATGACGCTCATCGACGAGCCGCGCGTGCACAGCACCCACCAGGTCGTGAACCAGGCTTCACCGCTGTCCGGATTCGATCCGCTGGCCTGCGACCCCGCGCTGGGTTCGGCGCTCACCCGCTACGCCGTCGGCGACCTGACCCCGCTCGCGCTGGAGGCCGGTTCGGCCGAGGCCCGCGAGC
This sequence comes from Saccharopolyspora terrae, assembly GCF_004348435.1. Lineage (NCBI taxonomy): Bacteria > Bacillati > Actinomycetota > Actinomycetes > Pseudonocardiales > Pseudonocardiaceae > Saccharopolyspora > Saccharopolyspora terrae. The sequence continues at coordinate 92,124 of NZ_SMKS01000015.1, forward strand.
ACGGAAGGCTCGCCGACGAGAACCCGCCGCAGCTGCGCACCCACGACCGCTACGGCAACCGCGTCGACGAGGTCGAGTACCACCCGTCGTGGCACTGGCTGATGGAGCGGGCGATCGCGCACGGCCTGCACGCCGCCCCGTGGGGGCAGGGGGCGGGCGCGCACCTGCGCCGGGCCGCCGGGTTCTACCTGTGGTCGCAGGCCGAGGCCGGGCACGGCTGTCCCATCTCGATGACCTACTCCGCGGTTCCCGCGCTGCGCTGGTCGCCGGAGCTGGCCGCCGAGTTCGAGCCGAAGCTCACCGCCCGCCGCTACGAGTTCGGGCTGCGCCCGCCGCACGAGAAGTCGTCGCTGCTGGCGGGCATGTCGATGACCGAGAAGCAGGGCGGTTCCGACGTCCGCGCCAACACCACCACCGCCGAACCGCTGGCCGACGGCACGTACCGGCTGGTCGGGCACAAGTGGTTCACCTCGGCGCCGATGAACGACCTGTTCCTGACGCTCGCGCAGACCTCGGGCGGGCTGAGCTGCTTCCTGGTCCCGCGCGTGCTGCCCGACGGCACCCGCAACGAGATCCGCCTGCAGCGGCTGAAGGACAAGCTGGGCAACAAGTCCAACGCCTCGTCCGAGATCGAGTACACCGGCGCGATCGGGCACCTCATCGGCGAGGAGGGGCGCGGGGTCCGCTGCATCATCGAGATGGTGTCGATGACGAGGCTCGACTGCGTGCTCGGCGCGTCGGCGAACATCCGGATCGCGCTGTCGGAGGCCGCCCACCACGTGCAGCAGCGCAGCGCGTTCGGCGCCCGGCTGGCCGACCAGCCGCTGATGCAGCAGGTGGTCGCGGACCTGGCGCTGGAGTCCGAGGCGGCGACGACGCTGGCGATGCGGCTGGCCGCGGCCGTCGAGCAGCAGGAGCACGACCTGCTCCGGCTGGCGCTGCCCGCGACGAAGTTCTACGTCTGCAAGCGCGCCCCGTACGTGGTGGCCGAGGCGCTGGAGTGCCTGGGCGGCAACGGCTACGTCGAGGAGTCCGGGATGCCCCGGCTCTACCGCGAGGCGCCGCTGATGTCGATCTGGGAGGGCTCGGGCAACGTCACCGCGCTGGACCTTCTGCGGGCGCTGGCCAAGCAGCCGACGAGCCGGGACGCGATCCTCGCCGAGCTCGACGCCGCCGCCGGTGAGAACGCCGCCTACGACGACGCGCTGCGCCGCGTCCGCGCGGAACTCGCCGATCCCCGCCCGGAGCGGGCGCGGGCCCTGGCGGAGTCGCTGGCGCTGACGCTGCAGGCGTCGCTGCTCCAGCGCTACGCCCCGACGTCGGTGTCGGACGCGTTCATCGCGACGCGCCTGGCGGACCCGGGCCGAACCTTCGGCTCAACCCCGGTCACAGGCGCCAAGTCGCTCCTCGACCGCATCGCACCTGGTCAGTGAGGCGGTTCTGGTCCGAACCGACCCGGCGGAACGGACGTCGATCACGGCCCGGCTGCGGCACCCGGGATCCGCGATGCGGGAGGAGCGTCAGCGGTTGAGCAGGTAGCGGTGCTCGGGCCAGCGCTCGGCGATGAGGTCGACGGCCTCGTCGCCGAACGGGTTCACCCCTGGACCCTTGGCCAAGGAGTGCGCGATGTGGACGTGCAGGCACTTCACGCGGTCCGGCATGCCGCCGGCGCTGACGTCGGTGCCCAGCGACTCCAGGGCGTTGCGCTCGGCCAGGTAGGACTCGTGGGCGGAGCGGTAGCGGGCCGCCAGGTCCTCGTCGGTCTCCAGCCGCTCGGCCATCTCCTTCATCAGGCCCTCCGCCTCGAACGTCGAGGCGTGGGCCGTGAGGTCCGGGGCCGTCAAGTAGTACAGCGTCGGGAAGGGCGTGCCGTCCTCCAGCCGGGGCCAGGTCTGCACGACCGTCGGCTCACCGGAGGCATCACGTGCCGCGATCGCGTGCAGCCCCCGGGGCGGCCGTCCGAGCTGACGCCGGACGCACTCCCGGTCCGCCTCGCTGACCAGCGACGTATCCACGACCGTCACGATTCCTTCCCCAACACCGAGTTCCACATCTCCTCGTACCACGGCACACCGTCGTCACCGGGTGCCCGCGGAGGCGGCGGGGCCGGAGCCTGCGGGACCTCCACGATGTAGGGCGTCTCCCCCGGCCGGACGTAGCCGAGCCGCGCCCGCGCCTCCGCCTCGACCTGCGCGGGATCGGAGAGCTCCTGCTTGCGCTGCTCCAGCTCGCGAACCTGGATCTCCAGCTCGACGCGCTGCGACTCCTGCGCGGCGAGCTCGTCGCGCTGGCTGAGGTAGGTGCGCAGCGGCACCGCGACGCTCAGCGCCATCACGCACACCAGCAGCGCCAGCACCGCCGCGCGACGCGTCGAGGAGAGCTTGAACGCTCCCCCGGTGCTGGACTTCGCCCTGCTCGCCGGGCGCCGCTTCGGGGTGCCCCGAACCGAACTCGTCCCGGTCGTCTTGCGTTGAGCCGAGTCCCGGCGGGCGCGCACCTGGCGGCGCGACGGCGGAACGTTCCGCTCGCCGCGCCCTTGCGAATTCGATGCGCGCCCGGCCGGCATGGCTCAGCTCTCCGCGTTGAACCGCGGGAACGCCAGCTCACCCGCGTAGCGGGCGGCGTCGCCGAGGCCCTCTTCGATGCGCAGCAGCTGGTTGTACTTGGCAACCCGCTCGCTCCGCGCCGGAGCACCGGTCTTGATCTGGCCGCAGCCGGTGGCCACCGCCAGGTCGGCGATCGTGGTGTCCTCGGTCTCGCCGGAGCGGTGGCTCATCATGCTCTTGTAGCCGCACGAGGTGGCCAGGCTGACCGCGTCCAGGGTCTCCGAGAGCGTGCCGATCTGGTTGACCTTGACCAGCAGCGCGTTGGCGGCACCCTTGTTGATGCCGTCCTCCAGGCGCTCCGGGTTGGTGACGAACAGGTCGTCGCCGACCAGCTGCACCTTGTCGCCGACCTGCTTGGTCAGCTTGACCCAGCCGTCCCAGTCGTCCTCGCCCAGCGGGTCCTCGATGGACACCAGCGGGTAGGCCGAGACGAGCTCCTGGTAGTACTCCGCCATCTGATCGGCGGTGCGCTTGGTGCCCTCGAAGTTGTAGGTGCCCTCGTTGAAGAACTCGGTGGCAGCCACGTCGAGGGCCAGCACGATGTCGCGGCCCAGCTTGTAGCCGGCCTTCTCGATCGCCGAGGCGATCAGGTCCAGCGCCTCGCGGTTGTTGGGCAGGTCGGGGGCGAAACCGCCCTCGTCGCCCAGACCGGTGGGCAGGCCCTTGGACTTCAGGACCGACTTCAGCGCGTGGTAGGTCTCCGCACCCCAGCGCAGCGCCTCGGCGAAGGTGTCCGCACCGATCGGCGCGATCATGAACTCCTGGATGTCCACACCGGTGTCGGCGTGGGCACCACCGTTGAGGATGTTCATCATAGGCACCGGCAGCACGTGCGCGTTCGGGCCGCCGATGTAGCGGAACAGCTCCAGCTCGGACGCCTCCGCGGCGGCCTTGGCCACCGCCAGCGAGACGCCGAGGATCGCGTTGGCGCCCAGCCGGGACTTGTCCGGGGTGCCGTCGAGGTCCACCAGCTTCTGGTCGACCACGCGCTGCTCGGTGGCGTCCAGACCGGTCAGTTCGGGTCCGATCTCGTCCAGCACGGCCGAGACGGCGTTCTCCACGCCCTTGCCGCCGTAGCGGCCGGCGTCGCCGTCGCGCAGCTCGACGGCCTCGTGTTCGCCGGTCGAGGCGCCCGAGGGGACCGCGGCGCGACTGAGCGTGCCGTCCTCCAATGCCACTTCGACCTCGACGGTGGGGTTACCGCGCGAATCGAGGATCTCGCGGGCGCCGACCTGTTCGATGATCGCCACGTGTGCTCCTAACCAGCTTGGACTCATAGGGCGGAGCAACCGACACGACGTTCCCGCACGCCGCGAACCAGCTGTCCGCCCCGACAACCGACTACGAGCCTAACCGGGCGGGCGCAGCGCTCGCCGCAGACTCGCGATGCCGTGATCTGCGCCGCTCGATCTCCACACCCGGTGTTCGCCGGTCGATCGCCTTCCGGGAGGTCACGGCACCGCGAAGTCGCCTCGACGTGGGGTGCTCGATACCTCTGCGTCACCACAAGACCATCCGGTCGGAGGTCTCGGAACAGCCGATCGCGGATTAACGTTGTCCGCGCCATGACCAACGAAGGCACCGTCGAAGCGTTCCGGCGAGCGGAGGAACTGCTCGCGCAGCGCCGCCCGCTGGAAGCCCTCCGAGTCCTCGAACCCGTTGTCGACGTCGCCCCCGACAAGCCCAGCGTGCAGCTGCTCCTGGGGCGGGCGTACTACTTCTCGGCGCAGCTGCGCCGCGCCGAACGCGCGTTCCTGCGCGTGCTCGAGATCGATCCGTCCGACCACTACGCGCGACTGGTCCTGGGCCGGACGCTGCAACGCCAGGGTCGCCTCAACGAGGCCAGGGCCCAGCTCCGCCTGGCCGCCACCATGCACCCGGACCCGGCCTACCAAGAAGCCCTGGGCGAGATCAACGCCCACATAGCCGTCCGCTCCTCCTGACCCCACCGCCTGCTCGGTCCCCACCGCAGCACAAGTGCCCTCCCGCACCAGCTCGACCGGATTTCAGTGGAAATCACGGTTCCGATTTCCACTGAAACCCCGCACCCGGTTTCCATTGAAATCCGGTGTCCAAGGCGCGCTGAGGCCCCCGTGCCCGGGTTCCGCTGAAATCCGGTGCGCGAGTTCGACTGGGATCTGGGGGGTTGAGTTCCGGTGAGGTCTGGGGGTGGGGTTAGCG
>NZ_SMKS01000153.1:0-962 GCF_004348435.1 Saccharopolyspora terrae
TGAGGTGATCTCAGTGGAATGGGGATGGCTGAGGGCCTGAGGAGATGTGGGCGTGGGGTCCTGGTAGAAGAAGGTCTCACCACAAGATCATCTTCAGAACCAGGACCCCACGTGATCACCTATCGTGCCAGCCTCGATGTCGCCGACGAACTCGCCCTCTACCTCTCTGGCCTCTTGGCCGAGGAACGGCGACGTCGCAGGACTCCGCTCGACCGGCGGGTGTTGTCGACGTTCAAGCAGGCAGTGATGGGGCTGCGCTGGTTCCGCGATCGCAGCGCCATCCCGGCACTGGCCCGGGACAACGACATCTCCCGGGCCACCGGCTACCGCTACATCGACGAGGTCATTGAGGTGCTGGCCGCCCAAGCCCCCGACCTGCACCAAGCACTGCGACGGGCCAAAACCGGCGGCGCCGCCTACGTCATCCTCGACGGCAAACTCTTCCCCTGCGACCGGCTCGGCGAGAAAGCCACCAGTGTCAAAGGCACCCAGATCGACCGGTGGTATTCCGGCAAACACCGTGCGCAGGGCGGCAACATCCAAGCCGTGACCACACCAGACGGGTTCCCGATCTGGGTCTCGCCCGTCGAACCCGGCTCGGTCCACGACATCACCGCCGCCGAACACCACGCACTCGGCACCCTCTACTGGGCCGCGTCCCAACTCAACCTGCCCACCCTCGCCGACGGCGGCTACCAAGGCACCGGCGCCGGCGTGCACACCCTCATCAAACGCTCCAAAACCGGCAAAGGCCGTCCACTATCCCTCGACAACCGCGCCTACAACCAGGCCCTCCGCAGCCTGCGCGGCCCCGGCGAACGCGGATTCGCCCTCCTCACCAAACGCTGGCGCACCCTCCACCACATCACCGCCAGCCCCCGCAAAATCGGCAACATCATCCAAGCCGCACTCGTACTCACCCACCACGAACACAACCGAATCCACTGAGATCACCTCAGTGG
>NZ_SMKS01000154.1:0-947 GCF_004348435.1 Saccharopolyspora terrae
CTAGGGGGTGTCCTTAAAGTGGGTGTGGGTGACCTGGTTTGATCTTGGTTGATGGTGCGTAGGCATGAGCTGACTGATGAGCAGTGGCAGGTCATCGAGGCGTTGTTGCCGGCCTCGGGTGTGGCGGGGCGGCCTCGGGTGGATGACCGCCGGGTGATCAACGGGATGCTGTACAAGGCCAAAACAGGGATCGCCTGGCGGGATCTGCCGGAGCGCTACGGGCCGTGGAAGACGGTCTACAACCGTTTTTGGCGGTGGTCACGCACCGGTGTTCTGACGAGGCTGGTCGGCCAGGTTCGGGTGGTCGCCGAGGCGATCGACGAGCTGGATGCTGAGGTGTCGGTGGATTCCAGCATCGTGCGTGCTCACCAGCACGCCGCCGGCGCCCGCCGCCCGAGTGGGTCTCACACAGGGGGCCCGAACCGATCCCGGCGGACACAGTGAGCCAGATGATCATGCTATCGGCCGGTCTCGTGGCGGGCCCACCACCAAGATTCATCTCGCCTGTGACGGGCACGGCCGCCCGCTGTCGGTGGTACTCACCGGCGGCAACGTCAATGACTGCACGATGTTCACCCACGTCATGGCCGGCGTCCGGTTCCACCGGTCCGGTCCAGGCAGACCACGGACCCGCCCAGGCCGGGTACTGGCCGACAAGGGCTACTCCAGCCGCGCGATCCGCAGCTATCTCCGGCGGCGCGGCATCCCGGCCACGATCCCCGAACGCAGAGATCAACAGGCCAACCGGCAACGACGCGGCCACGCGGGCGGGCGCCCACCCGCCTTCGACCCCAGCATCTACAAGCGCCGCAATATCGTCGAACGCTGCTTCAACCAGCTCAAACAACACCGAGCCATCGCCACCCGCTACGACAAAACCGCCCAGTCCTACCAAGCCATGATCGACCTAGCCACACTCCTCATCCGGCTTTGAGGACACCCCCTAG
>NZ_SMKS01000155.1:0-923 GCF_004348435.1 Saccharopolyspora terrae
CGTGTTGGGGCGTAAGGATTTCCGGATTCGGTGGGGATGAACTTGGAGCGGGGCGGCGCTGGGCATGGTGAGGCCCCTGGTAGAAGGGTTGTCGACCAAGATCAACCGATACCACCAAAGGCCTCAGATGCTGTTCTATCGTGCCGCACTTCCGCTGTCGCAAGCGACCCTGGTTTTCGTGTCTGGGCTGGTCAGGGGTCATCGCCGGGCTGTGGGTTCGCCATGGCGGGCGCTGTCGGCCTCGGAACAGGCGTTGCTGGTGCTGGTGTATCTGCGCAAAGGGGAACCGTTCGCCGAGGTCGCCGCCGGGTTCGGGGTCTCGGCCACGACCTGCTGGCGGTATGTCCACGAAACCGTGGAAATTCTCGCTCCACGAGCGCCGAAGCTGCATACGGCGTTGCGCGAAGCCCGCCGGCGTCGGCTGGCGTATGTGATCATCGACGGCACGTTGATCGCCACCGACCGGATCGCGGTCGACCGGCCCTTCTATTCCGGTAAACATCGCCATCACGGCGTGAACCTGCAGGTCATCGCCACACCCGACGGCGACATCCTCTGGATCTCCGGGGACTTACCTGGCTCGACTCACGACACCGCCGCGGCCCGGATCTGGCAGATCCTTCCCGCTCTGGCCCGCGCGGGTCTGATCGCCTTGGCAGACAAGGGCTACCAGGGCCTCGACGAAGCCGGAAACCACGTGATCACCCCATACAAAGGCAAGGGCAAACCGGACTCGCAGAAGGCCGCCAACCGCGCCCACGCCCAGCTCCGTGCCCCAGGAGAGCGCGCCAACGCGCAGCTCAAAAACTGGCGCATCCTGCGCAAACTACGCTGCTGCCCCTACCGGGCCGGACGCATCGCCAAGGCCATACACGCCCTGCTGAACTACGAACTCACCGCCACAGCAGGATGAAAAAGGCTCA
>NZ_SMKS01000016.1:0-96228 GCF_004348435.1 Saccharopolyspora terrae
CTGGGGCAGCCTGACCCTCTACAAGATCATCCGCGAGCTACAAACCCTGCTCGCCACCTGGTCCGGCACCTGCCCCACCTGCCATCAACACATCCACCGATTACCGACCTAACAAAGCACTACTAGGATGCGTTCATGCGGAGGTTCCAGCAGGTTGACGTGTTCACCGACGTCCCGTACTACGGCAACCCGGTCGCGGTCGTGCTCGACGCGGAAGGCCTGACGGACGCGCAGATGCAGCGCTTCGCGGCGTGGACGAACCTGTCGGAGACGACCTTCGTGCTGCCGCCGACCAGCGACGAGGCCGACTACCGGGTGCGGATCTTCACCGCCTCCGCCGAGCTGCCCTTCGCCGGTCACCCGACGCTGGGCACCTGCCACGCCTGGCAGTCGGTGCACGGGCAGCGCGACGCGGTGGTCCAGGAGTGCGGCGCCGGGCTGGTGACGGTGCGCCGCACCGATGGCGGACTGGCCTTCGAGGCACCCCCGCTGCTGCGCTCCGGCCCGGTGGAACCGGAACTCCTGGACCGCATCGCCGCAGCGCTGGGCATCGACAGCAGCGAGGTCGTGGACGCGCGGTGGGCCGACAACGGTCCCGGATGGGTCGCGCTGCTGCTGTCCGACGCCGATGCGGTGCTGGCGCTGGAGCCCTCGTACCGGGACGACCTCAAGATCGGTGTCGCGGGCCCGCACCCGGCGGACGGACCCGCCAGGTACGAGGTCCGCGCGTTCTCCCCGGGCGGCGGCGGGTGCATGGAGGACCCGGTCACCGGCAGCCTCAACGCCTCCCTCGCCCCATGGCTGCTGTCCACCGGCCGCACGACGGCCCCCTACACCACCCGGCAGGGAACGGCCCTCGGTCGCGCCGGCCGGGTCCGCGTCGACACCGACGAGCGCAACGCCATCTGGGTGGGCGGGAGCACGGTCACCTGCATCGACGGCACGGTCGAGATCTGAGGGCGCGCTCCAGGACAGCGCAGGCAACCGAACCGGGCTCGCACGTGGTGCGGGCCCGGTTCGGCCGTTCCGGGCCGTTCCGCGGCTGCGGCTTCCGCGTCGCAGAAGCGGTGTCGCCGGGCCGGGGCGGGCGGGGGCATCGTGAAACGCGTTGCGGGTGAGCGCGTTCGCCGGTCCAGGACCGCGAGACCCCCGCGGATGTGCCGTGCCGATCGTCCAGGAACGAGGCCCACATGAGCATGACCACGCGTGCCGCCATCTGCCGGGAGCCCGGTCGGCCTTGGGAGATCACCGACGTCGAGCTCGACGAACCGAAGGCGAACGAGGTGCGGGTCCGCTTCCACGCCGCCGGGTTGTGCCACTCCGACGACCACATCCAGAAGGGCGACGCGTTCATGCGCTTCCCGGTGGTCGGCGGGCACGAGGGCGCGGGGGTCGTCGACGCGGTCGGGGAGGGCGTCACCCGGGTCGCCGTCGGGGACCACGTGGTGTGCTCGTTCATCCCGGCCTGCGGTTCCTGCCGGTACTGCTCGACGGGTCGCCAGAACCTGTGCGACGCCGGGAAGAACGCCTCCACCGGCATGTTCGCCGACGGCACCTTCCGGTTCCACCTCGACGGCGAGGACCTGGGCGGGCTGTGCGTGCTGGGCACCTTCGCCGAGCGCGCGGTGATCTCGGAGTTCTCCTGCATCAAGATCGCCGACGACATCCCGTTCGACGTCGCCGCCCTGGTCAGCTGCGGGGTGCCGACCGGGTGGGGTTCGGCGGTGCACGCCGCCGGTGTCCGCGCCGGGGACACGGTGGTGATCTACGGGGCCGGGGGTGTGGGCAGCAACGCGGTGCAGGGTGCTCGTTTCGCCGGGGCGAAGAACGTGGTGGTGGTGGATCCGGTGGAGTTCAAGCGGGACATGGCGGAGGTCTTCGGCGCCACCCACACCTTCGCCGACGCCGCATCGGCCCACGAGTTCGTCGTGGAGACCACCTGGGGAGAGCTGGCCGACCACGCCATCATCACCGTCGGCGTGCTGCACGACGCCGTCATCGACTCCGCGCTGCAGGTCGTCGGCAAGAGCGGGCAGGTCACCATCACCGCCGTCGGCAACGGCAGCATCGACGCCCCGGCCGGGATGTTCATCGGCTACCAGCGGCGCGTGCAGGGTGCGATCTTCGGCGGCTGCAACCCGCTGCACGACGTCCCGCGCCTGCTGGGCCTCTACCGGTCCGGGGACCTCAAGCTCGACGAGCTCATCACCCGCAGGTACCGGCTGGACGAGGTCAACCAGGGGTACCAGGACATGGTGGACGGCAAGAACGTTCGCGGCGTCGTCGTCCACGAGCAGTGACCCCCGCTAGGAGCAGATCGATGACGATTGCTGTGGCGGACCTCAGGCCGAAGGCGGTGGCGTTGCATGGCGCCGCATGAGAGCGGGGTCCGCATGCGGGTGCTCATGGAGCCCCGCCACGGAGCGCGTTACGCCGACGTCCTCGCGCTGGCGCGGGCCACCGAGCGGGCCGGGTTCGAGGCGTTCTTCCGATCCGACCACCTCCTCGGCGTCGACCCGGACGACCCCCGAGTACCGGCCCACCGACTGCTGGACCACGCTCGCCGGGCTGGCCCGCGAGACCAGCCGCGTTCGGCTCGGATCGCTGGTCACCGCGAGCACCTTCCGGCCGCCGGGACTGCTGGCCGCCATCGTCGCCTCCGTCGACGAGATGAGCGAAGGCCGGGTCGAACTCGGCATCGGAACCGGCTGGTACGGCAGGGAGCACGATGCCTTCGGCCTCGAATTCCCGACCACCCGGAGGAGGTTCGACAGGCTCGAGGAGGTGCTGGCCGTCCTCACCGGACTGTGGTCCACCGAAACCGGTGCGGTTCCCGGGTTCTCCTTCGGGGGAGAGCACTTCCGCATCGACGACAACCGGACCCCGCCACGTCCGGTGCAGCTGCCTGGTCCGCCGATCATCATCGGCGGCGCCGGACCGAAGCGGACCCCGGCGATCGCCGCCCGCTACGCCGCCGAGTTCAACGGAGCCCTGGGCGGCGACCTGCGCGAGCGCTTCGCGATCTTCGACCGGGCCTGCGAGGCGATCGGCCGCGATCCCGGGAACGCGCGGCACTCGGCGGTGCTGCCGGTCGCCTGCGGCACCACCCGCGCCGACGTCGACCGGCGGGCCGAGGTGATCGGCTCGGAGTTCATGCGCGCCCACGCCGCCATCGGTGCGCCGGACCACCTCACCGACCGGATCGGCGAGCTCGCCGAGATCGGCGCGGACACCGTCTACCTGCACGTCTACGACATCCACGACCTCGACCAGATCGCGTTGATCGGTGCCGAGGTGCTGCCGCACGTGCCGGGAGCGGCACAGCCGGAAACGGGGGTCACGTCATGACCATCACCACGCGCGCCGCCATCGCGCACCGGCCGCACGAAGGCTGGGAAATCGCCGAGCTCGCGCTCGACGAACCCGGATCGCACGAGGTCCGGGTGAAGTTCCACGCCGCCGGGCTCTGCCACTCCGACGACCACATCACGCAAGGGGACGCGCCCGTGCGTTTCCCGATCGTCGGCGGTCACGAAGGCGCGGGATTCGTCGAGTCGGTCGGCCCGGACGTGCGCCGGGTCAAGCCCGGCGACCGCATCGTGTGCTCCTACATCCCCGCCTGCGGCGCCTGCCGGCCGTGCTCGACCGGGCACCAGAACATGTGCGTGAAGGGCCTCAACGCGGGCACCGGCATGTTCCTCGACGGCACCTTCCGGTTCCACCTCGGCGACGAGGACCTCGGCGGGTTCTGCACGTTGGGGACGTTCTCGCAGTACGCGGTGGTGTCGGAGTGGGCGTGCGTGCCGCTGGACGACGACATCCCCTTCGAGATCGGCGCGCTCGTCGGCTGCGGGGTGCCGACGGGCTGGGGTTCGGCGGTGCACGCCGCCGGTGTCCGCGCCGGGGACACGGTGGTGATCTACGGGGCCGGGGGTGTGGGCAGCAACGCGGTGCAGGGCGCCCGCTACGCCGGGGCGAAGAACGTCGTCGTGGTGGATCCGGTGGAGTTCAAGCGGGACATGGCGAAGGTCTTCGGCGCCACCCACACCTTCTCCGACGCCGACTCCGCGCACGACTTCGTCGTCGAGACGACGTGGGGACAGCTCGCCGACCACGCCATCTGCACGCCCGGGGTGCTCTCCGAAGAGGTCGTCAAGTCCGCCGTCCAGGTCGTCGGCAAGGGCGGCAAGGTCACCATCACCGCAGTCGGCAAGCTCGGCGAGAACACCGTGCACGTGCACGCGGGCAACACCATCAGCTACCAGCGCCAGATCCGCGGCGCCCTGTTCGGCGACTCCAACCCGCTCTACGACATCCCCCGGCTGCTCGGGCTCTACCGCTCCGGCGATCTCAAGCTCGACGAGCTGGTCACGCGCAAGTACCGGCTGGATCAGATCAACGACGCCTACCAGGACATGGCCGACGGCAAGAACATCCGCGGCGTCGTCGTCCACGAGTCCTGAGCCACCGGAGGATCACCTTGGTCACGCCGAGCTTCGTCGCGCCAGACGACCGCGACGCCGTGTTCGACCTGCTCCGCGCCCAGCTCGACGGCTTGCCGGCGCGATCCGCCTTCTACGCCGGGAAGTTCGCCGAGCACGGCATCACCCCGGCCGCGTTCGACTCGCTCGAAGACCTCGCCAAGTTCCCCTTCACCACGAAACCGATGCTGCGCGAATCCCAATCCGCCAGACCGCCCCTGGGCACCCACGCCGGAGCGGAGCTGGCCGACGTGGTGCGCGTGCACGCCTCCACCGGCACCACCGGCAGGCCCAGCTGGGTGGGCGTGACGCGGCGAGATGCCGCCGCCTGGACCGAGATGGTCGCCCGCGCCTTCCGGACCATGGGCGCCACCAGCGACGACGTCGTGGTGCACGCGGCCGGGCTGACGCTGTTCGTCGGCGGCCTCCCGGTGCGCGACGCGTTCGAGCGGATCGGTTCGACGTTCGTGCCCATCGGAACCGGGGCGTCGGAGAAGGTCGTGCAGGCGATGGAGACCCTCGGCGTCACGGCCCTGCACTCCACCCCGTCCTACGCCCGCTACCTGGCCGAGCACCTGCGGGCGCGCGGCCGCGACCCGAGGGAGTTCGGGCTGCGCAGGATCTTCGTCGGTGGCGAACCCGGCGGGGGAGAGCCCGCGTTCCGCGAGCACGTCGAGAGGGAGTGGGGCGCGCCGGTCACCGAAGGTCTCGGCAACGCCGACATGGCCCCGGTCCTGTTCGGCGAACGACCCGGCACCGCCGGCATGCGCTTCACCGGTGGCCGGCACGTCCTCGTCGAACTCGTCGACCCCGACAGCGGCGAGGTGGTCGTGCCGGAGGCCGGTGCGCGCGGCGAGCTCGTCTACACCTCGGTGGACCGGGAGTGCTGCCCGCTGGTGCGCTTCCGCACCGGGGACCGGGTGGTGATCACCGGTGTCGCCGACGACGGGATGCCGCTGATCCGCTGCTTCGGCCGCACCGACGACATGCTCATCGTGCTCGGCGTCAACGTCTTCCCCTCGGCCATCCGGGATCTGGTGCAGGCCATGCACCCGCGGACCACCGGAGCCATCCAGGTCGTGCTGCCCGAAGCCGGGCCGCGCGTCGAACCACCGCTGCGCGTGCAGGTCGAACGCGGCGAGCAGCCCGGCGACCAGGCCGAACTGACCACCCGCATCGAGGAGGCGATCCGCACGCGCCTGTCGGTGCGCGCCGAGGTGGAGCTGGTGCCACCGGGATCCCTCGAACGTTCCGAGATGAAGACCCGGCTCACCCGGATCGCGAGCTGAGAGGAGCCGACGTGCCCAACAGAATCCTCGACCCCACCGGCGGCGCGACCACCGCCCGCGAGGCGGCCGGACTCGCCGAGCGCCCGGCCGGTCTGGTCGGCGCCCGGGTGGGCCTGCTGGAGAACACCAAGCAGAACGCCGACCTGATGCTGCGCGAGCTCGCCGAGCTGCTGTGCAGCGAGCACGGCGCGGCCGGTGTCGAAGTCCTGCGCACCAAGCGGGCTATCGCCCAGCCCGCTCCCGCCGAGCTGATCGCCGAGTTCACCGAGCGCTGCGACGTGGTGCTCACCGGCGTGGGCGACTGCGGGTCGTGCAGCGCCTCGGCCGTGGCCGACGGCCTGCTGTTCGAGCGGGCCGGGCTGCCCGCGGCGGTGATCTGCAGCGACGCCTTCGCGGCCACCGCAGACGCGATGGCCGAACTGCGCGGCGACCCCGGCTACCGCTACGCCACCACCGCCCACCCGGTCGCGATCCTCACCCCGGATCAGGTGCGGCAGCGCGCCAGGGACGTGCTGCCCGAGGTCGTGGCGCTGCTGACGGGGGAGAGCTCGTGACCGCGCCCGACCCCGACCTGGCGCAGCAGGCCATCGAGCACTGCTACGAGCAGGACTGGTCCGACGGGCTGCCGCTGGTGCCGGCGTCGCAGCCGCTGGTGGACCGGTTCCTGGCCGAGGCCCGGCGCGAACCCGACGAGGTGATCGGCCGGCTGCCGCAGTTCGAGCGGGTCGTGACCGTCGAGCTCGCCGCGATCAATGCCGCGATGGCCGGATGCCGACCCGAGCACTTCCCGGTGGTGCTGGCCGCGTGGGACGCGCTGATGCTGGAGCGGGCCGCCACCGGTGGGGGCTGGCAGTCCACGAGCGGACCCGCCCCGCTGATCGTCGTCAACGGGCCGGTCCGCGAACGCCTGGGGTTCAACGGTGCTGGGGGAGCGTTCGGGCCGGGCTTCCGAGCCAACGCGACGGTCGCGCGGGCGATCGGACTGATCGTGCGCAACGTCTTCGGCGTGCGCCCGCACGTGCTGGAGCAGGCCACCCAGGGTCTGCCGGGGCGCTGGCAGATCTGCCTCGCCGAGAACGAGGAGGAATCCCCCTGGGAACCGCTGGCCGAGGAAACCGGTGCCCCGGCGGGTGCTTCGGCGGTGTCGGCGACCCTGCTGCGGACCTGCGAGTTCGTCGACAACCGGCACACCAGCGACCCCGAGCAGCTGCTCGCCGACTTCGCCGACACGATCTCGCGCACCGGCTCCTGGATCTTCCGGCACGCGGGCGCGGGCATCGTGTTCTGCCCTGAGCACGCCCAGCTGCTCGCCGGCGCCGGGTTCGGCAAGACCGAGGTGCGCGCGTGGCTGGCCGAGCGCTGCGGGCGCGCGGTCCGCGACCTCGCCGCGGCCGGGAAGGACGGGCTCAGCGACAACGGCGTCCGCCACGCCGACGGCACCAGGCCCGAGGAGTTCGACCGGCTGCTGCCCGGCGACAGCCGCACGCACCTCCCGCTGCTGGTGGCCGGGGCGCGCAACGCCGGGATCTCCATGGTGGTGCGGCTCTTCGGCGAGTGGTCGGGCACGGCGGTGCGGATCGACGACGAGCTCCAGCGGACGGGAAGGCAGTCATGAGCGAGAAGGTGCGCGCCGCGGTGCAGACCGGGCCGAGGAAGATCGAGATCCGCGA
The DNA here is from genome assembly GCF_004348435.1 of Saccharopolyspora terrae. Lineage (NCBI taxonomy): Bacteria > Bacillati > Actinomycetota > Actinomycetes > Pseudonocardiales > Pseudonocardiaceae > Saccharopolyspora > Saccharopolyspora terrae. The sequence continues at coordinate 7,441 of NZ_SMKS01000016.1, forward strand.
GTTCGACCGGCCGAAGATCGGCGCCGACGACGGGCTGCTGCGCGTGGAGGCCAACGGCATCTGCGGCAGCGACGTCGAGATGTACAAGGGCCACATGGCGATGCGCGGCGGGTTCCCGGTCATCCCCGGGCACGAACCGATGGGCATCGTCGAGGAGATCGGCGAGGAGGCCGCGAAGCGGTGGGGCGTGCAGCCCGGCGACCGGGTGGCGCTGGAGGTCATCGTGCCGTGCCGGGTGTGCGGAGACTGCCTCACCGGCCGCTACCAGGGGTGCAAGAACCGCACCATCGGCCACGGCGTCACCGGGATCGACGTCGCCCCGAGCCTGTGGGGCGGCATGGCCGAGCACCTCTACCTGACGCCCAACGCCATCCTCCACAAGATCGACAACACGCTGCCCGCCGAGGTCGCCGCGATGTTCAACCCGCTGGGCGCCGGTGTGCGGTGGGCGGCGAAGCTGGGCGGCATCCAGCTCGGCGACACCGTCGTCGTGCTCGGTGCGGGTCAGCGCGGCATCGCCAGCGTCATCGCGGCGCGCGCGGCGGGCGCGGGCACCATCATCGTCACCGGCCTGGAGTCCGACGCCCACAAGCTGGCGCTGGCAGCAGAGTTCGGCGCCGACCACACCATCATCGTCGACGGGGACCACGCCGAGGACGTCGTGCAGCGGGTCACCGAGATCACCGGTGGGGTGATGGCCGACGTGGTCCTGGAGCTCACGCCGATGGCCGCGCAACCGGTCACCGACGCCCTGCTGGTGGCCAGGCACGGCGGGCGGGTCGTGCTGGCGGGGCTGAAGGGCAACCGCGAGGTCCCGCTGCGGACGGACCTGATCATCAACCGGGCCCTGCGGGTGTTCGGCGCGTTCGGCGTCGACGCCGAGTCCAACGCCGCGGCGATCCGGCTCATCGAGTCGCGCAGGTTCCCGCTGGAGAAGCTGCACACCCACACGTTCGGGCTCGACGACACCGCGCTCGCCGTGGAGACCCTCGCGGGCGAGGTGCCGGGCGAATCGCCGGTGCACGTGTCGGTCCACCCCCACAACTGATCCCGCCGGGAGGAATCCGTGCTGGTCGACGCGCACGCGCACCTGCTGCCCCACGACTACCCGGCCGACGCCCCGGAGTGCTTCCCGCGCATGGAGCCGATCGACGGCGACACCGCGCGCACGTTGCTGTTCGGCGCGTTGAAGTTCCGCGCCAGGGATGTGTTCTTCGACGCCGAGCGGCGCGTCGAGGCGCAGGACGCCTCCGGGGTGGACGTCGAAGTGCTCAGCCCGATGCCGCCGCTGCTGCGCTACGACCTGCCGCCGGCCGACGGGCTGTCGCTGGCGCGGCACGTCAACGAGTTCGCCGCGTCCCTGTGCCGAACCCATCCGCAGCGCTTGCTAGGTCTGGGGATGGTTCCGCTGCAGGACCCGGAATCGGCCGCCGCCGAGCTCACCGCGATCCGGGACCAGGGTCTGCGCGGGGTGGAGATCGCCTCCAACATCGCGGGCGAATCCATCGGCGACGAGCGGTTCCTGCCGTTCTTCGCCGAGGCCGCACGGCTCGGGCTCGCGGTGTTCGTGCACGCCATGCCCACTGCCACCGACCGCCTCCCGCCCGCGGCGATGGGGACTTACGTGGTGGGCCTGGAAGGCGCGCTGGCGGCGTCGTCGATGGTCGTGGGTGGGACCGCCGCCCAGTGCCCGGACCTGCGCATCGCCTTCAGCCACGCCGCGGGCGGCTACCCGCTGATGCTGCCGCGCGCCCAGTACTTCTGGGGCGGCTCGTGGAACGAGGAGCCCGTGGACCTCGACCGGGCGGTGGCCCCCGACGACGGCCCCTCACCGCTGGAGCAGGCGCGGCGCTTCTACTACGACTCCCTGGTCTTCGACCACCGCGCGATCCGCTACCTCGTCGACCTCCTCGGCGCCGACCGGCTCCTGGTCGGCTCGGACTTCCCGGCCATGCCCCGCGAGGACCCCGCCGCCCGGACGCTGCGCGCGATGAACCTGCCGCCGGACGCGCTGCGCCGGATCACCGGCGAGAACGCCTTCGCCTGGCTCGGAATCGACCCGCCGGGCTGAGCTGGGAACCGGTCGAACGCTGCTCGACCTCCGGTGTCAGTGCCCGATGGCCAGCTGGGTCGGCGCACCGCCCTGCTGCTCCGGCGGCACCGCTGAGCAATGCGCGCCCGGCTTCGGCACGGTCAGGTCGATCAGGTACCGGTCGGCGGCCCGCACGGTGCACTGGCTGCGGTCGTAGACCCCGTGGCCCCAACCGTCGTAGGTCAACAGCTCGGCGCTCTCGATTTGACGGTCCACCTCGGTCGCCCAGTTGTAGCCGCTCGTCGGATCGTGCAAGGCGTTCATGATCAGCACCGGCGCGGGACCGCTCAACCTCGGCTCGTGCTGCGGGTTCTTCGACTCCGCCGGCCAGCTGGCGCACAGCGAGGCGAACTTCCAGAACATGCTGTAGCGCAGCTGCGACGCGGCCTGCGCCTGCGCGTCCCACAGCTGCTGGAAACGTCGCGCCGAATCGATGCGCGTGTTCCAGTCCGCGCAGAACAGCGCCGTTTCATCGGGAATGGCATTCCGCTCGTCGACGTCGCGCGCCGCTACGTCGGCATACCCCTCGTCCCGGAGGCTCTTCAACCTGGCGGCCATCGAGGGCCAGACCGGCCCGTAGGCTCCGCGCGTCATGATTTCGCTGAGCGCGGTCGGGGTCATCTTCTCGTTCGATCCGGGCCTGTTCAGCTCACCGCGCTTCGCGCGCTCGTACAAGGTGTCGAACAGCGCGGTGACGTCCTCGCCGTGCAGCGCGCACGACCGGGTTTCCGCGCACCACTTCACGAATTCGTTGAAGCTGTCCTCCGCCGAGACCGCCCCGGTGGTCACGAGTTCCTCGGTGTCGAGGCTGTGATCCACCACGCTGTCCAGCAGCAGAGCGCGAACCCGGTGCGGGAACCGCTCGGCGTACATCTGGCCGGTCAACGTGCCGTAGGAGAAGCCGAAGAGACTGACCCGCTCCTCTCCGAGACCCGCGCGGAGGACATCGACGTCGTTGGCCACGCTCCCGGTGTCCAGGTTGTCCAGCAGCGCACCGCTGTGCTGCCGGCAGCTGTTCCCGAGCTGCTCGACGTAGCCGCGGAGGCTGTCGAATTGTTCGGCCGTACCGTCCGGAACGAACTCCGGCATGTTCTCGAGCAGTCCCGCATCGCACCGCACGCCCGCGCTGCCGGCAGCACCGCGCGCGTCGAAGCCGACGACGTCGAACCTGGAGGTGATCTCGGGCGAGAACGGGGCCGCGTCGAGCACGGTCGAGACGCCGGACACGCCCGGTCCGCCTTCCAGGTAGATCAGCGAGCCGATTCGCTGCTCGGGGCTGGTGGCCTTGCGTCGGGCGACTGCCATCTGAAGGGTCTCACCGTTCGGCTTCGACCAATCGACCGGCACCTCCACCGCGCCGCACTCCACCTCCGGTTTCTCCGCGCAGGGCTGCCAGTTGATCGGCGGCGCTGGTGGCGAGGCCGGCTCGGCGAACGCGGGCGCGGCTACCAGCGTGAGCGCTATCGCGCTGACGATCGCCAGAACTCGTTGACTCATGCGACTCCTCTCCGGTTCCCCCGGATCCAGCATGGACGGAGAAGATCGCTCGCGGCACCGGGTCATCCCCGGATCGGCCCCTAGGGGTTCGGGAGTTGATCCAGCCAGGTGTCGGTCGTGGCGATGCGCGCGGAGGCTTCGCAGCGCACGGCGAGCTCGTCTCACCAGGCGCGGCGCGGTGATGTTCGAGCAGCGGCGCGACGTCGTCGACGAGCTCTCACAGTTGGGGCACCGGGCGGAGGGGGAGTCTCCGGCCGGGGTCGAGGCCGCGGGCGATCGCCCGGGAGGCTTGGGTGAGCAGGGCGGTGAGCTCGCGCGGGCGTGCTTCGGCGGTTTCGACCACGACGCTGATCGAGGCGATGACCTCGCCGCGCGGGCTGTGCACCGGGACCGCCACCACCATGTCCGGCAGGGTGATCTGCCCGCGCGCGACGGCCACACCGGTGTGGCGGATCTGCGCGAGCTTGCGGCGCAGCTCGGCGGGATCGACCACCGTCAGCGGCGAGAAGCGCTCCAGCGGCGAATCGAGCACCTGCTCCTGCAGATCGGAGTCGGCGAAGGCCAGCAGCACCAGGCCGGTGCCGGTCACGTGCATCGGCCAGCGGTCGCCCACCCGGCTCGACACCGGGTTGCGCACCCGCGCGCGGATCGCCTCGACGTAGACGACCTCGACGCCGTCCCGGACGCCGAGGTGCACGTTGCCGCGCGTGATCTGGTGCAGGTCCTGCAGGTAGGGGAACGCGGCTTCGCGCAGCTCCAGGCCGCGCGGTGCGAGCGCCGACAGCTCCAGCAGGCGCAGCCCCACCGAGTAGCGGCCTTCGTCGTCGCGCTCCAGCGCGCCCCAGCCGAGCAGTTCGCGCACCAGGCGGTGGGCGGTCGGCAGCGTCAGCCCCGCGCGGCGGGAGATCTCGCTGAGCGAGAGGGTCCGGTGCCGCGGTCCGAACGCGTCGAGCACCGCGAGCACCTTGCCGGCCGCGGTGGGCCGCCGATCGGCCGGATCTCCCGCTGTGGTCTCCACTTCCGGTACAACCGCCATCACGCCGACCCCTTTGTCAACGTCGCCAGCTCGGGTCTGTTGCCTCCGCCCCAGTCTTGCCAGCCCGAGCGCGGCATCACAAGGGACGAGGCCCGCTTTCCGCCACCTCCGCCGCAACGGCGCACCCGTTCCGCGACAAACGACGTACCACCGCTGCGGCCATCGCCAGGTGCGGATGTCCCGGCGATCGTCATCGCTGCCGGACGGTGCGATCGTGCAGTTTCCCTTTCGCCGGGCGGAACCGGCCTGCACCCGGAGGGGCGGGTTGGTGACTCTGTAGCGGCGAGAACGTGAGCGCGGTCACTGCGGAGCACGACGGCGGAAACGTCCGGGAGCCGCCGTGCTCGTGCCGTGCTCGCCCCATCACGGATCGGCAGCGGCGCCGTGGAACGAGCGCTTCCGCGCCGGTTCGCAACCGAAGCGGGAGTGCTCACGTGAGAAGCAGAATGCGACCGCTGTCAGCGAAGTGGGTTCCGCCGACGAGAGCGTCACTGGTCTCGGCCGCGCTTGCGGTCCTGCTGGTGGTCACCGCGTGCGGCAGCGGCGGCGGAGCCGTGGACGCCCGCCCCTCGGGGCCTCCGCAGCGCGGCGGGGCCTTGACCGTGCTGGCCGACGCCAGCTTCGGCGGTGGCTGGCCCACCGGGCTCGACCCGGCCACCAACACCACCGGTGGCGCCAACATCTCCCAGATGTTCGCGATCTACGGCGGCCTGTTCCAGTTGCGCGCCAAGGGCGACGACGGCAGCGGCGCCGAGGTCGTGCCGCACCAGGCCGAGAGCCACGAGCTGCTCGACGGCGGACGCGACGTGCGCATCACCCTGCGCGAGGGCATCCGGTTCTCCGACGGCACCCCGATGGACGCCGAGGCCGTGGCGTTCAACCTGCGCCGCGCGATGAGCTCTCCCTGCACCTGCCGTCCCGCGTGGCCGCTGGCCGACAACGGTGTGACGGTCGAGGACCCGCGCACCGTCATGCTGCACTTCACCCGCCCCTACGGCGCGGCGATCAACAGCATGCCGACCTCCAACACCAACTGGATCGCCTCGCCCACGGCGTTGCGGACCATGGGCGAGGAGGCGTTCAAGATCACGCCGGTGGGTGCGGGCCCGTTCGTCGTCGAGTCCAACAAGCTGTCCTCCGAGCTGGTGCTCAAGCGCAACCCCGGCTACTTCGAACCCGGCCTGCCCTACCTGGACGAGCTGACGTTCAAGTCCATCGGCGGGGACCAGCCCGCCTACCAGGCGTTGCTGGCCGGACAAGCCCAGGCGTACGAGGGTCTCAACACCACGCCGCTGCTGGAGCAGGCGCAGCAGAGCGGCAAGCTGGTCGTCACCGCCCAGCCCCCGACCTCGCCCTACGTCGTGCAGCTCAACACCAAGGCCGCGCCGTTCGACGACGAGCGCGCCCGCGAAGCCATCTACGCCGCCACCGATTTCAGGGCCATCTCCCAGGGCCTGTTCCGGGGCCGGTACCCGGTGAGCCAGTCGTTCACCGGCCCAGGCGGGCTGTTCCACCACGAGACGGTCGAGGGCTACCCGCCCCACGATCCCGCGCGCGCCAGGAAGCTGGTCGAGGAGCTGGGCGGGCTGACCGTCGAGCTGGGCACCCTCGGCAACTACGTCGCCCAGCAGGTCATGACCGCGCTGCAGACCCAGTGGCAGCAGGCCGGCATCGAGGTCACCGTGCACGAGCACGAGCTGTCCACATTGGTCCAGCAGTTCAACTCCGGCCGGTGGCAGGCGATGCTGCAGACCGCGGGCGCCTGGGACCCCGCCGCCGGGGTGGGCGTGGGATTCCGGTTTAACTCCGCCTCGCGGTTCAGCGGGGTGGCCGACCCGGTCCTCGACGAGCTGCTCAACAACGCCGCCGCCACCGCCGACCCCGCCCAGCGCGACGCGCTCTACGGCCAGGCGGGCAAGCACATCAGCGACCACGCCTACGCCCCGTTCGGCCTGGCCTTCGCACCTGCCAACCTCGCTGCGGAGGGCGTGCACGGGCCGGGCCTGACCACGAAGATCCCGCCGATGCTGGTCAACAGCGGGGTGCTGTGGGACGAGGTCTGGAGGGAGCGGCCGTGACCGCGGCGGTGCTGAACCGGCCGCGCCTCGGCCGGATGGCCTCGTCGCCGAGCCTGCGGCTGATCGGCAAGCGGCTGCTGATGGCCGTGCCGATCCTGCTCGGGGTGAGCGTCCTGACGTTCTGGGTGCTCAACCTCATCCCCGGCAGCGCCGCCCAGCAGCTCCTCGGAGCGGAGGCGACGGCCGAGCAGATCAGGGCGCTGGAACAGCAGCTCGGCCTCGACCAACCCGCTCCCGTGCGCTACCTGCACTGGCTCGGCGCGGCCCTCACCGGCGACCTCGGGACGTCGGTGGTCAGCGGCCAGCCCGTCACCGGCCTGCTCGGTGAACACCTCGCGGTCAGCGGCGAACTGCTGGCCCTGGCGTTCCTGTTCTCCCTCGGCGCCGCCATCCCGGTGGCGCTGCTGGCCGCGTTCCGGCCCGACGGCTGGTTCGACCGGTTGAGCATGCTGGTGAGCATCACCGGCCTGTCGGTGGCCAACTACGTGCTCGCGCTGCTGCTCGTGCTGGTGTTCGCGGTGAACCTGGCCGCGTTCCCGGCGATCGGGTTCGTCCCGCTCTCGGAGGGAATCGGCGGAAACCTGCACTCCCTGGTGCTTCCCGCGCTCGGACTGGGAATCCCGCTGTTCTGCATGTACACCCGGTTCCTGCGCGGCGACCTGGTCGACCAGCTGCGCGGCGAGGACTACATCACCACCGCCCGCGCCAAGGGCATCGGGCCGTGGCGGGTGCTGGTGCTGCACGCCTTCCGGAACTCGGCGTTCGGGCTGATCACCGTGGTCAGCTTGAACCTGGGCACGCTCATCGGCGCGACCGTGATCATCGAGCAGATCTTCGCGCTGCCCGGACTCGGGCAACTCCTGCTGCAAGCCATCAACACCCGCGACTACGTGGTGGTGCAGGCGTGCGTGGTGCTGTTCGCGGTCGTCACCGTGGCGGCGAACCTGATGGCCGACCTGCTCTACGCCGCACTCGACCCGAGGATCCGCTATGGCAGTCGCTGACGCCGTGCCGGTGCGGGGCTCCTGGACCCGCGCCCTGCCCATCGCCCTGCCGGCCGCGATCGCCGCGCTCATGATCGGAGCCTGCTTCCTGGGCCCGCTGGTGCTGCCGGTGCCCGCCCCCACCGGTGGGAACGTCCTGGAGTCCTACCTGCCGTCGTTCTCGACCGGGCACCCGCTGGGAACCGACCCCAACGGCAACGACATCCTCTCCCGCGTCCTGCACGGCGGGCAGGCGTCGCTGACCGTGGCGGTGTCGGTGAACGCGCTCGGCCTGCTGGCCGGAGGAACCCTCGGGGCGCTGTCGGGCCACCTCGGCGGAATCGGCGACACGATCATCATGCGGGTGCTGGACGTGCTCATCGCGTTCCCGTCGCTGGTGCTGATCCTCGCGGTGGCGCAGAGCCTCGGGCCGAGCCAGGCCAACACGATCCTGGCGCTGGCGTTCTTCAGCGTCCCCGCCTTCGCCCGCATCTCGCGCGCGGCGACCCTGCGGCTGCGGGAGCAGCCGTTCATCGCCGCCGCGCAGCTCTGCGGCACACCGGCCTGGCGGATCCTGCTGCGGCACGTGGCGCCCAACATCGTCCCGCAGCTGATCACCTTCGCGATGCTCGGCATGGGCCTGGTCATCGTCATCGAAGGCGCCCTGAGCTTCCTCGGTCTGGGCATCCAGGCACCCGCTCCGAGCTGGGGGAACATGATCGCCCAGGGGCAGCAGAGCCTGTCGGCCACACCGATGCTGGTGGTGTGGCCGTGCCTGGCGCTGTTCGTGACGGTGCTGGCGTTCAACCTGCTCGGCGAAACCCTGCGATCCCGTTGGAGCGGCGAATGAGCATCGATCGCGCCACCCGAACCCGCCCGTCCGCCGCAGGCGAGTCGGAAACGCCTCCGCTGCTGGAGGTGTCGGACCTGCGGGTGCGGTTCAGCAGGCACGGCAGGCACGTGCACGCCGTCAACGGGCTGTCCTACCGGCTGCAGCCGGGCCGGATGCTCGCGATCGTCGGCGAGTCCGGTTCCGGCAAGAGCGTCAGCGTCCGCTCCCTGATGGGCCTGCTGCCGCCCACCGCGGAGGTCACCGGCTCGGTGCGCTTGGACGGCGTGGAACTGGTCGGCATGCCGGAGAAGGAGATCCGCGCCCATCGCGGTGCCGACATCGCCATGGTGTTCCAGGACCCCGCCCGGTCGCTCAACCCGACGATGCGCATCGGCGACCAGATCACCGAAGGCATCCGCGCCCACGCCGACGTCGACCGCGCGCAGGCCCGCGAGCGCGCGGTGGAGCTGCTGCGGCTGGTGCGGCTGGCCGCACCGGAACAGCGCTTCCACGAGTACCCCCACCAGCTCTCCGGAGGCATGCGGCAGCGGGTCGTGATCGCCATCGCGCTCAGCGCCCGACCCCGGCTGCTCATCGCCGACGAGGCCACCACCTCGCTGGACGTCACCACGCAGGCGCAGATCATGGAACTGCTGCTGGACCTGCAGGAGCGGCTCGACATGGCGGTGATCCTGATCAGCCACGACCTGGGCCTGGCCGCCTCCTACGCCGAGGACGTTATCGTCATGTACGCCGGGCGGGCCGTCGAGCACGCGCGCACGGCGGACCTCTTCGAGCACGTCCGGATGCCCTACACGCGAGCCCTGCTGGGGGCGATCCCGGTGCTGGACCGGCAACCCCACACCCTGCTGCCGGTCATCCCCGGTCAGCCGCCCGACCTGGCCCGACTGCCCGAGGGCTGCGCGTTCCGTCCGCGCTGCTCCTCGGCCGGCGACCGGTGCGCCCAGCCGCCGCCGTTCGCCGAGCACGAACCCGGGCACTGGTGGGCCTGCTGGCACCCGGTCACCGACGACGAGGAGGCGAGCTCATGACCGCGGTCGAGCACCGGCCGGTGGCCGGCCCGGCGCGCACCGGCGAACCGCTGCTGCGGGTCCGCAACGTCGTGCAGCAGTTCACCTCCCGGGGAGCCGGGGGAGTCAAGGGCGGCACCGTGCACGCCGTCTCCGACGTGTCCTTCGACCTCCACCCCGGTGAAACGCTCGGCGTGGTGGGAGAAACCGGCTCGGGCAAGTCCACCTTGGCCCGATCGGTCCTGCAGTCGCCCAGACCGAGGTCCGGCGAGGTGATCTTCCAGGGCACCGACCTGATGACGTTGCGCAGGCGGGCGCTGGTGGAGGCCCGTCGCGAGATGCAGATGGTGTTCCAGGACCCGTTCGGTTCGCTCAACCCGCACTGGCGCGTCACCGAACTCGTCGAGGAACCCCTCCTCGGCTACGGGATGCGCTCCGCCGCCGCCCGTCGCGGGCGGGTCGGCGAGCTGCTCGACCTCGTCGGGCTCGACCCGGCCACCTACGGCCGGCGCAGGCCGAAGGAGCTCTCCGGCGGTCAGTGCCAGCGGGTCGCGATCGCTCGGGCCATCGCGCTCAACCCCGGGCTGGTGATCTGCGACGAAGCCGTGTCGTCGCTGGACGTGCTGGTGCAGGCCCAGGTGCTCAACCTCTTCGAGCGGCTGCGCCGCGAACTCGGCCTGTCGTACCTGTTCATCTCCCACGACCTCGCGTTGGTCAAGCAGGTCAGCGACCGGGTCGCGGTCATGCACCTCGGGCAGCTCGCCGAGGTCGGGCCCGCCGAGTCGCTCTACCGGCATCCGCGCCACCCCTACACCGCCGCGCTGCTGGCCTCCATCCCGGCGCTCGCGCCCGGTGCGGGCAGGGCGCGGGGACGGTCGGCGCCGCTGGACGGGGAACCGCCGTCGCCGCTGGAACCACCCAGCGGCTGCCGGTTCCGCACCCGGTGCCCGAGAGCCGAAACGCGGTGCGCGCAGGAACGTCCGGTCCTGCGCGAGCACGCGCCGGGACATCTCGCCGCCTGCCACTTTCCGCTGTGACCGGCGTTCCGCGACGCGAAAAGCCCGTCGCAGCGGGCGACCGGCCGTCCGTAGCGTGCGGAAGAGCCGCCGACCCCGGAGGTGTGGCGTGAGCATCGACGAATCCGCGCTGGCGCAGCTGCGCAGCACGCTCGCCGCCGACGACTACGACCTGGCCGTCACCGACACCGGCACGGACGTGCGCGTCAGCATCATCGCCGGCCCAGCGGCCTGCGAGGACTGCCTGGTCCCCAAACCGCTCATGCGCGGCGTGCTGCACAAGGCCCTCGGCGTGCCCGAGGACACCATCACCCTGATCTACCCCGGCGAGGACTAGCTATCTGAGAAGGCGGCGGTAGCCGCTGTTTCAGGTGTGGGACTCAACTCGCACCGCTACCCGCACCGCCAAGCACAATGTTTCCCATACAGCCCTCAGAGGGAGCGCACGTGGAGATCTCGCTTGACGGCAAGGTCGCGATCGTCACCGGCGCAGGACCCAACATCGGCAGCGGGATCGCACTCGCCCTGGCGCGGTACGGAGCGACGGTCGCGTGCAACGACGTCGACCCCGACGCGGCCGAGGCGTGCGCGCAGCGCGTCGAGCGCAACGGCGGCACCGCCATCGCGATTCCCGGCGACGTCACCGACGAGGAGCAGGTCACCGGCTACGTCGGCGACGTCGTCGAGCGCTTCGGCCACGTCGACATCCTCGTCAACAACGCCGCCGTGCTCGGCGGCAGGGGAGTGCTGGACGAGAGCACCGAGTTCTTCCGCCGCGCGGTCGAGGTCGCCGCGCTCGGCAACTTCCTCAACACCAAGCACGTCGGCAGGCACATGGCCGAACGCGGCATCCGCGGGTCGATCGTGGCGATCTCCTCCTCCAACGGTTGGTCGGGCACGGCGGGTGTGATCGCCTACGCCTTCCACAAGGGAGGGGTGAACAACTTCGTCCGCGCCGCGGCCATGGACCTCGCGCCCTACGGCATCCGCGTCAACGGGTTCACCCCCACCGCGCCGACACCGGACAACCCGGCGCTCATCGCCGAGCGCGGTCCCGGTGGTGTGCTGGAACGCCCGCGCGCCCACGGGATCGGCGGCGAGACCGGCGACGAGCCGTGGCGGCGCCCGTCGCGCTGGGCGGGGGAGCGGGTTCCGCTGGTCCCGATGGGGACCACCGGCACCCCGACCGACATCGGCCACGCCGTCGCCTGGCTGTGCTCGGACTACGCCCGCCTGATCACCGGTTGCGACCTGGTCGTCGACGGTGGTGCCCGCGCCAAGAACTTCGCCTACGCCCCCGCGGCCCCGGCCGACACCGCGGGCCCGGTCCCGCTGATCCCGCTGGACATCACCGGGGAGCTCGACCGCGACCTCTGAAGGCTGTTCAGGAATCATCGTGCTCAGCGGTGCGGCTGTCAGAACCCGCGGCGTGCGAGCTGAGTCCCACACCTGAAACTGCGGCTACCGCCGAGTTCCCCCGCACCTCCTAGCCGTCGATGAGCGCGGCGAGGCCGTCGAGGATGCGGTCCAGGCCGAACTCGTAGGCGTGGTCGGGGCTGTGGGCGGCTTGGTGCTCGGCACCGGCGGCTGCGCCGATGCGGGCCGCGTTGGGGTACTTCGCGGGATCGAAGACCGCAGCCAGCAGGGGTGCGTTGGTGTGCCACCACTGCTCGTCGGTGGTGGCGCTGTCCCGTTGCGCCGCTTCGGATTCCGCCGCCGCGAGAGCGGTGGAGCGGACGAAGTCGAGCACCAGCGTCAGCGCCGAGTCGATGGCCACGTCGTCGAGCCCGAGGCCGAGGAACGCGCCGAGCTCGTGCTCGTACTTGGTGATCAGGCCCGGACCCAGCGGCGGGCGGCTCGTCGAGACCTTCAACGCCCACGGGTGGAGCCGGTAGAGCTCGCGGTTGCGCGCGGCGACCTCGACGACCCGCTCCCGCCACGGCAGGTCCGCCAGCGGTTCTCGCGGCATCCGCTGGTAGATGCCGTCGAGCATGAGGTCCAGCAGCTCGGCCTTGCCGGGGACGTAGGTGTACATCGACATCGTCGACACGCCCAGGCGGTCGGCGACCCCGCGCATCGTCACCGACGCGAGCCCGTCGGCGTCGGCGAGTTCGACCGCGGCGTCGACGACCTGGTCGATGCTCAGTCCCTTGCGCGGGCCGCGCTGCGGTGAGCGCTCGCCCAGCTCGTGCCGCCACAGCAGTTCCAGCGTCCGCCCGGGATCTCCGGCGCTGCTCCGCTCAACCACCACGCATCACCTCCGTACACTGTACACTGTACGTCGTACGGGGAAATCGAGCAGGAGGGGGTCGCTGATGCGGATCACGGCAACTGCGGTGTCGCTCAACGTCGAGGACGTGGCGGCGTCGAGCCGGTTCCTGGTGGAGCACTTCGGATTCTCCGAGGTCATGGCCGCCGACGGGTTCGCCTCGCTGGCCAGGGAGGACGCCGGGGTCAACGTGGTGTTCCTGCGACGCGGGCTGGAGTCGTTGCCCGAGGACCAGCGCGAGGACCACGCCGCCGGGCTGATCCTGGCCTTCGAGGTCGACGACCTGGAGGGCGAGCTCGCCCGCCTGCGGGCCGAAGGCGTGGTCATCACCATGCCGCTGACGTTCGAGGAATGGGGCGAGCGAGCGTTCCAGGTCCGCGACCCCAACGGAGTGATCGTCCAGCTCGTCGACTGGAAGGGCTGAGGACTGTTGAGGGATCGCTTTGCGCGGCGGTGCGGGTGGCGGAACCTGAGCGGCTCCGCCACATTCATCAACAGCCCTTAGCGGGGGCGTGAGCCGGTGTGTCCGCGCCGGCCGGGGGATTGGTCTCCGGTCCCCGGCGGACGGCGAAGAACATCAGGACACCGCCGATGAGCACCAGCACGATCGGCCCGTACTCGTAGGGCATCAGCGCGCTCAGCCCCAGCAGCCAGAACGTGTAGAGACCCGGCAGGATCAGCCCGAACATGTAGCCGATCCCGTAGCCGCTGGCCCGCACGCTCGCCGGGAAGCGCTCGTTGAGGTACACCAGGATCACGCCCAGCGGAGCCGACGGCGTCGCCTTGGCGATCACGCCGAGCAGCACGATGAACCACGCCGGAGCTCCGGCCGGGACCGTGACCGCCAGCAGCAGGAACGAACCCGAGACGGCCACTGTGATCACCAAGGCCGCGCGCATCAGCAGCTTGCGCCGCCCGATGCGCTGTCCCAGCACCGCCATGCCCAGGATGGCCGCGATCGTCACCACCGACGAGACCATCTCGACCGTCGTCGTCAGCTGCGGGCTCACGTCGAGCACCTGCACCAGCAGCGTCGGCAGGAACGACACCGACATCTGCGCGGTGAACCAGTAGCCGCAGGTGAACAGGAAGACGCTGAAGATCAGCGCCCGGTGCGTGGTGAACAGCTCCACCACCGGCTGCTTGCTGCCCGACGCGCGCCGCTGCTCGTAGACCGACTCGTCCTCGACGACCTTGCGGTAGTGCATCAGGTACGCCACGCCGAGCCCGAACCCGACGATGAACGGGATGCGCCAGCCCCAGGTGAGGAACCCGTCGTGGCTGAAGGACTCCAGCAGCACGAAGATCAGCAGGTTCACACCGAGCACCGAGGCCGGTGCGCCGATGCCGATGAGGCCTCCGATCCGGCCGCGCCGCTCGGGTTTCGCCTGCTCCAGGGCCAGCGGGATCGGCGCTGAGTAGCCGCCCGCCAGGAAGATCCCGCCGACGAGGCGGAGGATCGCGAACAGGGTGATCGCGCCGTAGCCCATGAACTGGTAGCCGGGCAGCAGTCCCATCACCAGCGTGATGATCGTGAAGCCCCATCCGCTGATCATGGTGACCCGCTTGCGGCCGATGCGGTCGGAGAGGTTGCCGAAGATGACGCTGCCGATCGGCCGGGCCAGCAGCCCGATGGTGAACAGCAGCGTCGTGAACGTCGCCCGCGCCTCCACCGGCAGCCCCGGTGGCAGGAAGTAACCCATGGCAGCGGGCAGCACGAACGCCGGCAGGTAGACGTCGAAGCTGTCAACGAACATCGAGATCGCGCCGCCGCGCGCGGATCTCCGCTCGTCGGCCTCGGTGATGGGCTTGCCGGAACCGGACAGCGTCATCGCCGACCTCCCGTGGTTGTGGTGGTGCTCAGCCGTCCAGGTTCTCCGCCAGCCGTGCGGCCAGCGCTTCGTGATCGACCTCGTGCAGCGATCCCGCGCCGACCAGGTCCAGCGCGTGCGCCGCACCGGCTCCCATCGCCGCGCACGGCCCCATCACGCGGATGCTCGACAGCGCCGCCGCGTCGCCGTCCGCGCACCGGCCCGCCACGACGAGGTTGTGCACGTCCGGTGGCAGCAGCGATCGCAGCGGCACGTAGTGGACGTGGTCGGGACCGAAGGTCTCCCACACGTAGCCCTCCGGGCGGTCGTGCAGCTCGATCGGCCAGGACGTGCGGGCCACCGAGTCCGGGAACCGGGTGCCCGCGCGGATCTCGTCCGCGGTGAGCTGGTGGACCGCTCTGATCCAGCGGGTCTGCCTGCGTCCCGGGAAGCCGTAGGTGCGCACCCGGGCCCGGCCGAACACCTGCGGGTACTCGTCGCGCAGGAACGCCACGACCCGGTCGGCCTGGGCCTTGCCGCGCAGTTGGGCTCGGGCGGCCTCGACCGGGTCCAGAGGTGCCTCGATGTGGGTCATGTTCAGCACCGCCGTCCTGCGCCCGGGGAAGAAGAAGGCCAAGCCGTCGCGGCGCATCAGCCCGAACTCCTCGGCCCGCGCGGCGAGTCGCGCCGAGAGGTCGGCGGGTTCGGGCGCGCGGCCTTCGCCGAGGTTCTCCACGACGACCTGCTGGGACCCGTAGATCTCGCGCTCCGGCAGGTGGCAGGGGAGTCCGGCCTCCCAGGCGAGGGAGGCGTCCCCGGAGGCGTCGACGAACCCGGACGCGGCCACCGACACCTCGCCGAACCGGGTGGACAGCCGCAGGGAGTGGATCCGCTCGTCGCGCGACACCGACGTCAGCGAGGCGTTGGTGATCACCTGGACGTCGTGGGCCAGCACCGCGTTCTCCACCCACCGCCCGAGCGCCACCTCGTCGTAGTTGACGGTGATGGTGTGCCGGTGGTTGAAGTGGACGTCGTTGGTGCGGGCCAGATCCCGGAATATGTCGTCGAAAATGCCGTGCGTCAGCTGGCGGTACTCCGGGCCGTTGCCGAAAACCCCGCAGAAGAGGCCGATCAGCGAGTTGACCATCTGCCCGCCGAGCACCGGCAGCGCGTCGACGAGCACGACGCGCTTGCCGAGCTTCGCGGCTTCGATCGCGGCCGACACCCCGGTGATCCCGGCGCCGAGGACGCACACGTCGGCGGCGACGTGGTGGGCCACCGGTCCGGACGGCTTGGTGACCACCCGGACCGGCAGGTCCGACAGCGGATGCGGCATGGATCACACCCTAGGGAGCTTCTGCCGCGACGCGGAAATAGACGACGACCGGCCCGTCTCATCAACCGGGTCGATACTCGCAGCTCACCCGCCGCGCGCACTCGCCACCGCACCGCACAATTGCCCGGCACGACGTCCGTCCCCTGAAAACCCGAGTGCTCCGAGGGTTGCGGTGATCGTCCGTCCGGTTGGCGGAGCAGGCAGGAGCGGGGCCGCATATCCTCGCGGGCATGCAGCTAGATCTTTCGGGACGTACCGCGTTGGTCACCGGGTCGACGCAAGGGATCGGGTACTCCATCGCGCAGGGGCTGGCCCGGGCCGGAGCCCGGGTGGCGATCAACGGCCGCACCCCCGAGCGGGTCGACGAGGCCGTGCGGCAGATCCAGCAGGACGTGCCCGGAGCCGAGGCGGTGTCGGCGGCCGCCGACGTCACCACCGAGGCAGGGACCGCCGACCTGCTGAAGATCCTCCCGCGCGTGGACGTGCTGATCAACAACCTGGGCATCTTCGGCGCCCAGCCGGCCATGGAGATCACCGACGAGGACTGGCGCCGCTACTTCGAGGTCAACGTGCTCGCCGCGCTGCGCCTCACCCGCTCGTACCTGCCGGGGATGACGGGGGAGGGATGGGGTCGCATCCAGTACATCGCCAGCGATTCGGCCGTGGTCATCCCCGCCGAGATGATCCACTACGGCATGTCCAAGACAGCCCTGCTCGCCGCTTCCCGCGGCTTCGCCAAGGAAGCCGCCGGAACCGGGGTGACGGTGAACTCGGTGATCGCCGGGCCGACCCACACCGGTGGCGTGGAGAAATTCGTCTACGAGCTGGTCGACTCCTCGCTGCCGTGGGACGAGGCGCAGCGCCAGTTCATGCGCGAGCACCGGCCGCAGTCGCTGCTGCAGCGCCTCATCGAGCCGGAGGAGATCGCCAACATGGTCGTCTACCTCAGCTCCCCGCTGGCCTCGGCCACCACGGGTGCCGCGGTGCGCGTCGACGGCGGCTACGTGGACTCCATCCTGCCCTGATCGTGCAGGTCGGGGTGGTGGACCAGCCAGTCCCACATCGGTGCTGCGGCGTCGAACTCGCGCTCGGCGCCGCAGCGGCAGACCGCGCGGATCCTGTCGCCCGGCAGCCACTCCACGCGGTTGGCCAGGGTCTCGCCGGTCGGGCAGAGGGTGTCGATGGCGAGCTCCTGTCGGGTCCGCGATCCGGTCGCGAAGGGCGTGGGAGCTCCCACCGTATTGCTGTTGATCTTGACAGTAAACGGCAGAACCGTAAATCAGGGTTCGCCGATCGCTCGCGAGATGGCGCGGGCGCCCGCGCGCACGAGCGCGCTGAGCGCGTGCGGAGCAGCGCTGCCGTGGCGCACGACCAGCGACACCGCGGCGACGACCTCGCCCCGCTGGTCGTGCACCGGCGCCGCCACCGACAGCGCGTCGTCGGTGACCTGCCGGTCGCTGATCGCGAAACCGCAGCCGCGCGTCTCGGCCAGCATCCGCCGCAGCTCCGCCGGGTCGGTCACGGTCAGGTCGGTGTAGCGGGGGATGTGCCCGCCGAGCACCTCGTCCTGGACCTCGGTGGGGGCGTGCGCCAGCAGCACCAGCCCGACCCCGGTCGCGGTGAGCGCGAACCGCCCACCCACGCGGGTGCGCACCGGGATCGCGCCGCTGCACGCAATGCGCTCGACGAAGACGACCTGGGTGCCCTCGCGGACCGCCAGCTGCACGTTCTCCCGGGTCACCGCCGAGAGGTCCTCCATCGTCGGCAGCGCCCGCTCGCGCAGGCCCAGACCGCGTGGGGCGAGCGCGCCCAGCTCCCACAGCCGCAGGCCCACCCGGTAGGCGCCGTCCTCGCCGCGTTCGAGCGCGCCCCAGCCGACCAGGTCGCCGAGCATCCGGTAGGCCGTCGAGGGCGGGAGTCCGGCCTGGCGGGCCAGTTCGGTGAGCGTCAGCGCCGTGCGCTCCGGTGAGAACGCGTCGAGCAGGTGCAGCGTGCGGCGGACCACGGGACCGGTGGCCCCGGCCGGTTTTCCGCGCCGTGCGGCCATCACAGCCCGATCGTGCGGGCGAGGAAGTCGTTGCCGAACTTGCCGTCGGGGTCGAAACGCCGTGCCAGCGAGCGGAAATCGGCCAGCTTCGGGTACAGCAGGTCCAGGTCCGGAGGTTCGGTGGTGAACAGCTTGCCCCAGTGCGGGCGACCGCCGAAGGGCTCCAGCGCGGCTTCGACGTCGGGCAGCAGCCGCTCCACCGACGCCTGCGCCGGGCGCCAGGTGAAGTGGAAGGCCACCGAATCCGAGCCGTGCGCGGGGCTCAGCCACAGGTCGTCGGCGGCGATGGTGCGGATCTCGCCGATGTGCAGCAGCGGAGCCATCTTGTCCGCCAGCGGTCGCAGCGCCGCCAGCGCCGCCGCGCCGTGCTCGGCGGGCACGAAGTACTCGCTCTGCAGCTCGTCGCCGTCGCTGGGCGTGACACCGGCTTTGAAGTGCGGCAACCGCTCGTGCCACGAGCCCGCGACGCCGAGCTGCTCGGTGAGGTTGTCGATCCCGGTGCCGCGCAGCATGTGCGTGGGCACCTCGGCCGGGCGGGCGCCGAAGAAGTCGGTCCGGGAGTCGTCCCCCACCCGGGCTTTCGCCCAGACCTGGATGGTCTCGTCGAAGTCGGTGAACACGCTGACGCTGTAGGCGGCGGAGGTGATGGCGTCGAACTCGCCGAGCAGCGAGTCCCAGTCCAGGCCGAGGTGCACCGTGGTGGCGACGTCGAAGGCCGGTTGGACGCGCAGACCGATGCGGGTCACCACGCCCAGCGCGCCGAGATGCACCACGGCACCGGCGAAATCGGGGTCCTCGGGTCGCAGCCGCACCAGTTCGCCGTCGGCGCGCACGATGTCGAGTCCGGCCACCGCCGCGCTCAGCGAACCGTTGCGCACGCCGGAGCCGTGGGTGCCGGTGGCGGTCGCCCCGACGACGGTGATGTGCGGCAGCGAGGCCATGTTGTGCAGCGCGCGTCCGGAAGCGGCCAGGTGAGCGGCGAGTTCGCCGTAGCGCATGCCGCCGGGCACCCACGCGACGTCGCCGTCGATCTCGACGTCGTCGGGCAGGGCGTCCAGCGACAGGTGATCTGCGGTGGTGTCGGCGATGTCGTTGAAGCAGTGCCGCGAGCCGAGCGGTTTGATCCGCTCGGCCTCGGCGACGGTCCGCCGCACCTCCTCCACGCTGCGCGGGCGATGCGTCCGCTGCGCGCCGTAGGTGAGGTTCCCAGCCCAGTTCGTTCCACTACCAGCCACGGGGAAACGTTAACTCGGCGAACGCCGGCGGCGGTACGGCCTGCGATCATCGCACCGCCGCCGGAGGGCTCATGCCGAGACGTTGGCGGTGAGCTTGGCGACCGCGGTGGTCAGCTGCTCGACGACCTCCGGGTCCTCGGCCGGGTGGGTCTCGGCGAAGCGGGTCATCGAGCCGGGGATGCTGAGCTTGACCTCGTCGACGATGGCGGCACCCGCGATGCCGGCGGACTTGCGGGTCTCGTCCTGAGCCCAGACCCCGCCGTACTGGCCGAAGGCGGTGCCGATGACGGCGGTGGGCTTGCCGGACAGGGCGCCGGAGCCGAACGGGCGGGACAGCCAGTCGATGGCGTTCTTCAGCACGGCCGGGATGGTGCCGTTGTACTCGGGCGCGAACAGCAGGAACGCGTCGGCCGCGCCAGCGACCTCGCGCAGCCGGGTGGCGGCGGCGGGCACGTCGGCCTCGGTGTCGATGTCCTCGTTGTAGAAGGGCAGTTCGCCGAGACCGTCGAAGATCTCGATCTCGACATCGCTGGGGGCGAGGCTGCGCGCGGCTTCGGCGAGCTGACGGTTGTGCGAACCGGAGCGGAGGCTGCCGACGAGCGCGAGGATCTTGACGGACATTGGTATCTCTCCAGGTGAGGAGTATGGTGGAAGTTAATCGGACCGTGGTCCGATTAACTTTGTACCACCGAAGCGGACCGCGGTCCAGTTCCTTGTGGGAGGCGTTACGCTGTGCGCATGAGTGCTGGCACTCCGCAGATCGGGCCGACCGGCGACACCCTGGCCGGGCCGGTCGAACTCGACCTCACATCCGTCGACGGCGCCCGCCGGCCGCGCGCCGACGCCGTCCGCAACCGGGCCAAGCTGCTCGACGCCGCCGCTCGGCTGATGGCCGACTGCGGAGCCGCGAACCTGACCATGGACGCGGTGGCGGCCGAAGCCGAGGTCGGCAAGGGCACGGTGTTCCGCCGCTTCGGCGACCGCAACGGCCTGCTGCTGGCCCTGCTGGACCACGAGGAGCAGCGCCTCCAGCAGGCGTTCCTGTCCGGCCCGCCACCGCTGGGCCCCGGTGCACCGGCCATCGAGCGGCTGCGCGCCTTCGGGCCCGCCGTGATGCGCCACGAGCTCGCCCACGTGGAGCTCTACCTCGCCGCCGAGCCGCCCGCCGAACGCCGCTGCCTGGTGCCCGCGCGCGGACTCCGCCGGAGCCACCTGGCGATCCTGCTGCGCATGACCGAAGCCACCACCGACGTCGAGCTCGCCGCCGAAACCCTGCTGGCCTCCCTCGACACCCCGCTGGTGCACCACCTGGTCGAGCAGCGCGGATTCAGCCTCGACCGCCTCGACTCCGGCTGGCAGGACCTGGTCACCAGGCTCGCGACGCCCTTGCCGTGATCTTCCGCTGGGCGGGAAGATCGGTTTGGTGAAACCGCGTTCGCGGTGCGAACCTCCGGCGGCTCGTGCGTGAAGGGAGTTCGCCGGTGAACGACCCGGAGTCCGAAGTGCCGCCCCGACTTTCGGGGAGGGCTCGATGAACCCGGTGCCGAGGCGGAGCTTCCTCGCCGCGGCCGGACTGGGCGTTCTCGCCGGGGTCGCGGGCTGCGCACCCGGCACGCACCGGCCGGTGGTCGCCACCTACCTGACCACGTCCTACGACGATCTCTACCCGGGCGTGGAGATGTTCCTCGGAAGAGCCCGCGAGCTCGGCGGTTTCGACTTCGACGTGTTCCCCTCCGGGCAGCTGCTCGGCGCCGAGGAGCTCGTCCCCGGGATGCTGCACGGCGTCGCCGACGTGGTCCTGCAGACCAGCTCGTACGTGTCCTCCAGCTTCCCGATCCTCGGATCGCTGGAACTGCCCTTCACCACCGAGGACTTCGACCGCTACCTGCGCGCCTGCGACCCCGACAGCGAGGTGTCCCGGCTGATCAACCAGGGGCTGATCGGCCAGAACATGCGGATGCTCGGCGGCATGGCCACCGGGTTCGAATACCTCTGGACCATCGACAAGCCCATCCGCACACCCGAGGACGTGCGCGGGCTGCGGCTGCGGGTCGCCGGTGAGATCGAGGGCGAGACCGTCAAGGCGCTCGGCGGAGCACCGGTCTTCCTCGGATCCGCCGAGCTCTACCAGGCGCTGGAGCGCGGCACGATCGACGGGATGATGAGCTACCTCGGCACCGTGGTCTCCCGCGACCTGCAGGAGATCCTGCGCTACGGCACCGCCGCCCACTTCGGCGCGTACACCGTGGACGCCTACTGCCGCAACGACTGGTACGAGGCGCTCGCGCCGCGACAGCGCCACGCGCTCGACGAAGCCGGACGGGTGCTCTTCCGCGACGGCACCGCGAAGCTCGTCGACGTCCACGAGCACGAGTACCTGCCCGCCGTGCGCGATGCCGGCGTCGAACTCATCGAGCTCGACGAGGCGCGGCTGCGGCCCTTCCGCGACGCCGTGTCGGCGGTGCACGAACGCTGGCGCGCCCTGCTGGGCGACCCGGCCGCCGCGCACCGGGCGCTCCAGCTCATCCGCGACGCCTGAGGAGCGACGATGCTGAACCACCTCCGCCGCATCGTGCTGATCGGCACCCGGTCCATGGCGGTGCTGGCCATGATCACCGTCGGGCTGATGATGCTGTCCATCAGCTACGACGTCATCGCCCGCTACGCCTTCCGCGCGCCCACCGACTGGGCCTACCCGCTCAACTCCAGCGCGGTGCTGGCCGTGACGGTGCTGGCCGTTCCGCACCTGTACGCCACCGGCCACCACATCTCGATGGACCTCGTGCACCGCTCGCTGCCGCCGACGTTGCGCAAGGTCGCCGACGCGGTGACGACGACCGCGGCCGCGCTGCTCGGACTGGTGCTGGCCGTCACCGGCTTCCGGTCCATGGTGCTGTCCTACGGCCACGGGCTCACCGGTTCCGGCACGTTCAGCGTTCCACTGTGGATACCGGACCTCATCCTCGGCGCGGCCGGAGCGTTCCTGCTGCTCGTGGCGCTGCTGTTCCCGCCGCACGCCGAACCGGAGCTCGCCGCGACCGCCGCGGGCGCCGCGGGCGCCGACACCGCACAGGACGGAGCGAACGCGTGATCCTCTCCCACGGGCTCATCGTGGTGCTGGCGGTCGTGCTGCTGCTGGTGCTGATCGCGGTGCGGACACCGATCTTCATCGCCCTGTCGGTCTCCGGCATCGGCGGGCTGCTGTGCCTGTCCGGATTCGGCGGGTTGACGCTGGTGCCGCTGGCGATGGGCGCCCAGCTGCAGGAGTACGCGCTGGTCGCGGCACCGCTGTACATCCTGCTCGGCGAAGCGCTGGCCGTCACCGGACTCGGACGCGACCTGTTCGGAGCCGCGCACCGCTGGTTCACCCGCGTGCCGGGCGGGCTCGGCGCTTCGGCCATCGCGTCCTCGACGCTGTTCGGCGCGATGTCGGGGGTCAGCATCTCCTCGGTGGCGCTGATCGGGCGGATGGCCGTGCCCGAGATGCTCTCGCGCGGCTACAAGCCGGGTTTCGCCGCCGGTTCGGTGGCGGCGTCCGGCGCGCTGGCGATGCTCATCCCGCCGAGCCTGATGTTCATCCTCTACGCCTCGGTGACCGGCGAGAGCGTCGCCGCGCTGTTCGCCGGCGGCATCGTGCCCGGTCTGCTGCTCGCCGCGCTGATGATCGGCTACGTCGTGGTGCGCGCGAAGCTCAACCCCGACAGCGCGCCCCGCGACGGCGAGCGGTTCAGCTGGCGGGAGCGCTGGGCGGCCATCGGCAAGATCACGCCGGCGCTGGTGCTCATCGCGATGGTGCTCGGCTCGATCTACACCGGGTTCGCCACGCCCACCGAGGCCGCGGCGATCGGCGCGCTGCTGGCGTTCGCGATGACCGGGCTGGTGTACCGGAAGCTGGGGTGGCAGAACCTCAAGCTCATCTTCGCCTCGACGGCCACCGTGTCGGCGGCGATGCTGGCCATCGTCGGCTCGGCGTTCGTGTTCACCCAGATGCTGGTCGTGGCACGGGTTCCCGAGGCGCTCACCGATTTCGTGGTGGGCCTGGACGTGCACCCCTACGTGGTGCTGATCGGGATCATGCTGGTGCTGATCCTGCTGGGCTGCCTGGTGGACGCCGCGTCGCTGCTGCTGGTGGTGACGCCGATCCTGGTCCCGGCCATCGAGGAGCTCGGCTTCGACCCGCTGTGGTTCGGCGTGCTGCTGGTGGTGAACCTGGAGATGGCGGTGATCACCCCGCCGGTCGGGCTGAACCTCTACACGATGAAGTCGGTGGTCCCGGAGCTCGACCTCGGCGACATCTTCCGAGGTATCGCCCCCTACCTGGTGATCGAGTTCGCCCTGATCCTGCTGATGATCGCCGTCCCCGGAACGGCCACCTACCTGCCGAGCGTCATGACCTAGCCAGGTCTCACCCGAGGCCACGGCCTTGGTTCTGGTCCGAACCGTCCACGAACGACGTCCACTTCGCCCGGTCACTTCGGACCCGAACCGCCCACTGCCCCGGATGAGCGAGACAGGTGCCCGTGGTCAGAGCCACTGCGGGCGGCTGGAACCTCGGGGGAGGAGGACGTGGCGGTAGTGGCCCGGGGTGGCCGTCATGCGGACCTGGTCCGTGACGCCCTGGTAGTGGCCCAGCGGCGTGTCCGCGGTGAAGGTCTCGGGGTCCAGGTACGCGTGCTGCTCGCCGCGTCCGGCGATGTCGAAGGCGTAGGAGCGGTCGAAGACCCCGAGGCTCAGGATCCACAGGGCGGCGCGGGTCAGCGAGACGTGGACCCGCCAGCTGCCGCCTTCGGTGGCGCGTCGCGTCAGGGCCGCGGTGATCCCCGCGGTGAGAAGCCAGGACACGATGTAGTCGTTGACCACCAGGATCGGCGGGAGCATCGGCCTGGTGCCGTCGCCCTCCAGGTTCATCATCCCGACCAGGCTGCCCGCGGTCTGGTCGAAACCCACCCGGTCGGCCCACGGTCCGCGCTCGCCGTTGAGCGTGGTGGTCGCGTGCACGATCCCGGGCCGCAGCTGGGCGGCCTCGGCGGGCGACAGCCCGATCTCGTCGAGGTAGCCGGGACGCCGGTTGGCGTAGAAGACGTCCGCACCGGCCAGCAGTTCGGCGACCTCGTCGCGGTGCTTCCGGGGATCGATCGTCGCTGAGCGCACGCCCACGTTGGCGCTCATGTAGGCGCCCTCGTGCTCGAACTCGCCCGGCCGCCACAGGTTCAGCACGTCCGCGCCGTGCAGCGCGAGCGCCCGACCCGTCCCGGCCCCGGCGATGACGTGCCCCATGCCCAGCGCCCGGACGCCCGACAGCGGCTGTTCGACGCCCGGCGCCAGGGCTTCGGGTTCCGCATCGCCGATGCGCTCGATCTCCACCAGCGGCATGTCGGCGAAGTGCTCGGTGTGCTGCGGTTCGGCGAGGACTTCCTCGGCGCTGCGCAGCATCGGCATCACGACACCGGCCTCGGCCCCGGCCTCTTCGAGATCGCGGGCGTTCCACCGGCCGATGGCCGCCGCCACCGCCTCGGAGTCCTCCGGCACGCCGAGCAGCCGCTGCGCACCGGCCTTGATCTTCGGGTACGGGTTGAGCGGCATCACCCAGCGGTCATCGGCGGTGGGGTAGAAGCGGAAACCGAAGGCCTGGTTGGAATCTCCGGCGCCGGGATAGCCGTTGAGCAGCTCCCACTTGCGGTCGTAGAACGGGCACAACCGGTGCGGCGCGGTGCGCAGGTCGACCTCGATGTCCTGCCCCTCGCCGCCGCGCAGCCGCCACAACCGCGCGATCGCCGCGGACTTGGCCGCGAGGGTGATCGCGGCGGCGCCACCCAGCCGAAGCGTGCTCGGCACGACCGGGTCCGCGCCCAGGAACCGCACCTGCCCTCCGGTGTCGGCCGGGCTCATTCCGATCCCGGCCAGGACCTCGGTCAACTCGGCGTGGGCGTCGAAGTCGTCGTCGGTGCGGGGTGCGGCCACGGCTTTGGCGATCCGGTCGGTCAGCGTCACGATTCGCTCCCGTCTGGGACGTGACCACCGGCGGTCGCCGCGGTGGTCGGCGGGGACTGCCGGTTACTGCGGAAACTCGGAGATGGCCAGGAAGATCTCGCTGCACCACTCGACAATCTCGGACTCCGACGCGTTCAGCCCGCCGTCGAGCCACGCGGTGAGCGTCTGGGCCAGACCGCCGACCAGGAAGCTCGACAGCAGCTCCAGCCGGGCACCGCCCTGCACCCCGTAGACCTGGCGCGCCTGCGTGCCCATCAGCTGGGTGAACAGCCGCGTCGACTCGGTCCGCCGGTGCGCCAGCGGCGTGCCCGCCAGGAATGGGGAGAACAGCAACCGGCCGCGACGCGGATCGTCGGCGATGAGCCGCACGATCGTCGTCAGGCCGCAGCGCACCTTCCGCTCGGGCTCGTCGACGACGGTCACCGCGTCCAGCGCGGTGGTGGCGATCTCGTTGACGACGTGGTCGTAGACGGCGGTCGCCAGCTCGTCGCGGTCGGTGAAGCTCTCGTAGAAGTAGCGGTTGGCCAGTCCCGCCTGCCTGCAGACCCCGCGCACCGTCAGGCTCGGATCGCCGTCGGGGGAACCGAGGAGTTCCAGCCCGGCATCGATGAACATGGCGCGACGCTCGGCCTGGCGGTCCGAACCCGTCACGCCGCCGTAGACGCGCAGAGGAGTGGTGGCCACCCAACCATCTTGACATCTCGCAACGCGACTCGTCTCATGGATTTGACAACGACCGTTCCCAGATCTGGCGGTGGAGGTCGTGCGATGCGGCGCAGCAGCGGCGTGGAGGACTCGGTCATGGGAGCCGGCCTGCTGGCCGGAGCGGCGAACGTGATCATGCAGCTCAGCCGTCCCGGCGTCGGGTACGGCGTGGTGGAGAGCCGCGTCGACAGCGGAAACCTGTTCAAGCGCCCGGTCAAGCGCACCCGCACCACGATCACCTACATCGCGGTGGCCACCCTCGGCACCGACGAGGAACGCCGGGCGTACCGGCGCGCGGTGAACGCGCAGCACGCCCGGGTCCGCTCCACCGAGCGGAGTCCGGTGTCCTACAACGCCTTCGACCCGGAGCTGCAGCTGTGGGTCGCGGCCTGCATGTACAAGGGGATCGAGGACGTCCACCGCCTGTTCCGCGACATCTCCGATCCCGACGAGCTCGACGAGATCTACCGCTTCTCGGCTCCGCTGGGCACGACGCTGCAGGTGCGGGAGGACATGTGGCCCGCCGACCGCGCCGAGTTCGACCGGTACTGGAACGCCCAGCTCGCCGAGGTCCACATCGACGACACCGTGCGCGAGCTCCTGCACGACGTGGCCGCGTTGAAGTTCCTGCCGAAACCGCTCGGCGCCGCGTTCGGTCCCTTCAACCTGTTCCTGACCACCGGCTTCCTGCCGCCGAGGTTCCGCGAGGAGATGCGCCTGTCCTGGACGGCCCGCGACCAGGCCCGCTTCGACCGCATCATCGAGGTCGTCGCCGCGGTGCTCGGCCGCACTCCGCGCCCGCTGCGCCGCTTCCCGTTCAACCTCGCCCTGTGGGACCTGCGCCTGCGCATGCGACGCGGGATGCCGTTGGCGTAAAGCTTGTTTATGGATTGCTCTGGGGGTGTCAGAACCCGCGGCGGTGCGAGCTGAGGGAGTTCGTCTCGGTGCCCTCGCTGAGGTGGGCGTGGAGGTCTCGGCTGGCGGCGGCCATGGTGGGGGTGACGCCGAGGTCGGTGAGCATCTCGGTGGCCGCGGCCATCTCGTCGGTGCGGCGGACCGCGTGCTGGTGGGTGCCGGAGATGATGCGCTCCACAGTGGACTCACCGGCCGCGGTGAAGTCCGCGATGATGTTCTCCCGCAGCAGGTCCTCGAAACCGGCGGCCCTGGCGGCCTCCAGGGCTTCGACGATCGAGGCGGCCATCCCCTTGAAGTAGACGCTGCGCAACAACTTCCGGGTCGCCGCCAGCCCCGCCGGGCCGTCGAGCACCTCGACGTTCGCGCCGAAGCCGCGCAGCAGCTCGGCCGCGCGCGGCGCGCCGGATCCGCTGACCAGCAGCGGGACCTGGAGCCTCGGCCCGGGGACCGGCGCCATGATCGCCACGTCGGCGAACCGCACCCCGTGCTCGTCGGCGATCTCGGCCAGCCGCCTCTTCTTCTCCGGCGACGCCGTGTTGAGGTCGGCCCACACCGAACCCGGCGGGAGCGAGCCGATTCCGGCCTCCATCGCCTCCACGGCGACCGCCGAGCGGTTCACGCTGAGCACCAGGTCCGCGCCGGTCGCCGCATCGGACTCGCTGGTGGCCGCGACGAGGTCCGGCCCGGCCGCCACCGCGGGGTCGTAGCCGCGCACCACCGCGCCCGCCGCCGCCAGATCGGCGCTGAACGCGCCGCCCGCTTCGCCCAGGCCCAGCACGCCGATCACGGTCCGCTCCGACTGCTCCATCCGGTGCCACCTCCGGTCGCTCCACCGTCGCATCCACCCCGAAAATAGCCCGTCGGGCAGCCGGTGGCCGGTGAAGTGTTCCCGGATTCACGCCCGAACGGTCCGCATGGGAGGTCGTGTCCCCCTACAGCGACATTTGACGTATTCGTCCCGGGACGAGCGGCGCGGATCGGATGCGACGCCGGACCCGCGTCCCGCGGAGGTGCGAGCACTTGGATGGCGGTGGCGGCCCGCCGTGGCCAGTGCCGGGGCGCCCGTCGTGCCCATCCGCGTCCGAAGGAGTGCGCAGCCGTGGCAGAGTCAGGCACCAACGCAGGCCCGTCGAGACGAACGATCCTCACCGCGAGCCTCGTCGGCACGTCCATCGAGTGGTACGACTACTACATCTTCGGCACCGCGGCCGCGCTGGTGTTCGGGACGCTGTTCTACCCGCAGTTCTCGCCGGCCGCCGGAACCATCGCCGCGTTCGGGACCTTCGCCATGGGCTTCATCGCCCGACCGCTGGGCGCGGCGCTGTTCGGCCACTTCGGCGACCGGCTCGGCCGGAAGTCGATGCTGGTCATCACCCTGGTCATCACCGGAGGCGCCACCTTCTGCATCGGGCTGCTGCCCACCTACGGCGCCATCGGCCTCGGTGCGCCGCTGCTGCTGGTCGGGCTGCGGCTGCTGCAGGGGCTCGCCGTCGGCGGCGAGTGGGGCGGCGCGGTGCTCATCGCCACCGAGCACGCCGAACCCCGGCAGCGCGCCTTCTACGGCAGCTTCGCCCAGTTCGGCGTCCCGATCGGCGTGCTGACCTCCAACCTCGCGTTCCTGGCCGTGTCCGGCATGCCCGACGACAGCTTCACCACCTGGGGATGGCGGATCCCGTTCCTGCTGAGCATCGTGCTGATCGTGGTGGGCATCCTGGTGCGCGCCCGGCTCCAGGACACCCACGACTTCGCCGAGGTCAAGCAGCGGGAGGGCGTCAGCAAGATGCCCTTCGGCGAGCTGGTGCGCACCCAACCCCGCAACCTCGTGCTGTCCTGCCTCGCCTCGATCGCCCCGCCGGCCACCGGCTACATGGTGATCGTCTACATGCTCAATTACGGCACCCAGGCCGCCGGGTTCAGCCGCCCGACCCTGCTGACCCTGATCCTGCTGTCGACGCTGGTGTGGATCGTGGCCATCGTGTTCGCCGCGGTGGCCGCCGACCGCTACGGGGCCAAGAAGATCTACGTGCTGGGCGCGTTGACCGCCGTGATCTGGCCGTTCCCGATGTTCGCGCTGGTCGACACCGGGAACTGGGTCGCGGCCGGGATCGCGTTCTTCGTCGCCGCGATCGTGCAGGGCATCATGTCCGGGGCTCAGGGCGGGCTGTTCACCGAGCTGTTCGACGCCCGCTTCCGCTACAGCGGCATCTCCATCGCCTACCAGATGGGAGGCATGATCGGCGGCGCCCTGACACCCATCGTCGCGACCTCGCTCTACGCCGCCACCGGATCGTCCGGTCCGCTCGCGCTGTACCTGACGGCGCTGTGCGCGGTCACGCTGGTCACCGTCCTCGGCCTGCGCACCCGCACCGCGCTCACCGCTGCGAAACCCGCGCCGGCCGACTGAATCGGGCTTCCGCCAGGAAGACGCGTGGTTGCCCTCGCGCGTTCGGTGGGCCTTAGATTCAGGGTGGGCGACGGCGAGGAGGCTGCATGCGACCACCGGGACGCGCGCCGCTGGCGGGTGCCACCGCCGAGCCGGTCGTGCGCGCCCTGGTCGACGTCTCCGCCGACGGGCTGGCCGTGCTCGACGAGGACGGCCGCTTCGCCGAGGTCAACGCGTCCGGTCACCGCATCCTCGGCTTCGGTGAACGAGCGCTGCGCGGGCACCCCTCGCCGTTCGAAGCCGGTCGCGCGCAGCCGTCCTCGGACGTGCGCAGGCAAACCGAGTGGCAGGGCGGCGACGGGCGCTGGCAGCGCCTGGAGTACCGGATCTCGGAGCTGCCCGACGGGCGGGCCGCCGTCTGGTTCACCGACATCACCGAAACCCTGCGGGAGCAGGAGCGGCTCTCGGCGATCACCCGCGCCGCCGCCAGCGTCGCCGACTCCGGATCGCTCAGCGCCACCCTCGACGCCGTGGCGCGCGAGGTGTGGAGGACCGCCAACATCTCCGCCGTGCAGATCATGACCATCGAGCACCCGCGCGACGAACTGCGCGTGGTGGGCATGGCCGGGTTCGGCGACACAACCGGGTTCACCGAGCGGCTCAGCGAATGCCGGAGGCTCGGCGCCGACGTGCGGTTCATCGACGCCCTCGAACAGCGGCAGGCCGTGGTCGTGCTGCACCGCAAGCGGGCGATCATGAACGATCCGCGCTGGCTGCCGCTCAAGCAGATCATGAGCGAACCCGACTGGGACGGCTTCGTGTCCATGCCGCTGGTGGTGCGCGGCAGCGCGCTCGGCGTCATCAACGCCTACTACGTGCCCGGCGACGATCCCGGCCCGAGCTCGTTGGCGTTCCTGTCGGCGATGGCCGACCACGCGGCGGTCGCCATCGAAACCGCCTCGCTGCTGGCCCAGACCCGCTCCCGCGCCCAGATGGAGGAGCGCCGGAAGCTCGCCCGCGACCTGCACGATTCCGTGGTGCAGCAGCTGTTCTCGATGGGCATGCAGGCCCGCGCGCTGCGTTCGCGCCTGGACCGCACCCGCGAAGGCGGTGCGGACGTGCGCGAGGGCGTCGAGGAGATGGTGGGACTGGCGCGCAACGCCTTGGCCGACCTGCGCGGGCTCGTGTTCGAGCTGCACCCGCTCGACCTCGCCGACCGCGGCCTGGTCGACGCCGTGCGCAGCTACGCCGCCGGGATCGAGGCCCGCAGCGGGCTCGTCGTCGAGGTGCACGCCGACGACGGGCTGGAGCTGGACCTGGGCGTCGACGTCGAGGAAGACCTCTACCGCATCGTCCAGGAGGCGCTGCACAACGTCGTCAAGCACGCCCGCGCCGGACGGGCCGACATCGAGTTCGGGCGCTCCGGGCGCGACGGCGGCGGGGTGACCGTGCGCATCACCGACGACGGCACCGGCACCACCGCCGATGCCGGCAGCGGGAAGAAGCTCGGCCTGGTGTCGATGCGCGAACGCGCCGAGCGGTGGCGCGGCGGTCTGGTCGCAGGAGGCCAACCCGGTGGGGGATGGGCGGTCGAGGTCGCCCTGCCCGCCACGGCGGCCCGCTGAACAAGTCCACGAGGGAGGGAGTGGTGATCGAGATGATCGCGACCGAGGCGGTGCGCGTGCTGGTGGTCGACGACCACGCGATCGTCCGCCGGGGCCTGCGCGCCTACCTCGACGCCGAACCGACCCTGGAGATGCTGGGTGAGGCGGTCGACGGGCAGGACGCCGTGGCCCGGCTCACGCAGTGGCACGTCACCGGATCCCGCATGCCCGACGTGGTGCTGATGGATCTGCAGATGCCCAGGATGGACGGCGTCGAAGCCACCCGGGCCATCGTCCGGTCGCACCCCGAGCTCAAAGTGGTGGTGCTGACCAGCTTCGGCGAGGCCGAACGCGTCCACGCCGCGCTGACCGCCGGTGCCGCCGGGTACGTCCTCAAGGACGCCGACACCGACGAGGTCGCCACCGCCATTCACGCCGCCGCCACCGGAGAGGTCCACCTCGACTCGGCCGTGGCCCGCCTGCTCGCCCGCCGCATGGCCGCGCCCAAGACCGGCCTGACCTCCCTGACCAGCCGCGAGCGGGAGATCCTCGTCCTGGTGGCCCAGGGCCTGTGCAACCGCGAGATCGCCGAGCGCCTGGTCATCAGCGAACGCACCGCCCGCACCCACGTCAGCAACCTCCTCGGCAAGCTCCAGCTCTCCTCCCGGACGCAAGCGGCCCTCCTCGCCATCCGGGAGGGACTGGTCTCCCCGCCCACGTGAACGGTCTGGGAAGGGACGGATGTCTCGATCCGGTCGGTGCTCGGCGGCGGGTGTTGTGCCGTCAGGGGTCGGATCTGCGGGAGCGGGCGGGTTCGTAGGTTCGTGGGCAGGGCGGGCATCCGATTGGTAGGGGAGAAATCCGGGACATGGACGGGACTTTCGTGCTGGTGCACGGGGCGTGGCACGGCGGTTGGTGCTGGGACCGGGTGGCACCGCTGCTGCGGGCCGCCGGGCACGAGGTGCACGCGCCGACGCTGACCGGGCTCTCCGAGCGCTCCCACCTGCTCTCGCCGCAGGTCGGGCTGGACACCCACACCGAGGACGTCGTGCGCCACCTCGACGTGCTCGGGCTGCGCGACGTGGTGCTGGTCGGGCACAGCTACGCAGGTCAGATCGTCAGCGCCGTCGCCGACCGGAGGCCCGAGGTGGTGACGCGCAGGGTGTACCTCGACGCGTTCGTCGGCACCGACGGCGAAGCGGCCGGCGATCTCCTGCCCGACCAGGTGCGCCACCACTGGGCCGAATCGGCCATCAGCGACGGTTTCGGCTGGATGGTTCCGCCTCGCTCCCTGTCGGTGCTCGGCGTCAGCAAGCCGGAGGACGTCGACTGGCTCACCCCGAAGCTCACCCCGCATCCGTGGAAGACCTACACCGACCCGCTGCGCCTGACCGGAGCCGAGGCCGACGTGCCCGCGGTGTTCGTCGAATGCGTCGACTGGATGCGGGTCTTCCGCGCCCACGCCGCCCGCGCGCACGCCAGGGGCTGGCCGGTGCACGAGCTCAAGACCGGCCACGAAGCCATGGTCACCGCCCCAGCCGAACTTGCCGATGCGCTCATCGACATCGCCCGGAACTGACGGGAGAGCCCGTGGAATTCCTGGTCCGCTCCGAGAACCGGCTCCCGCCGGACACACCCGACGAACGACGCGCCGAGCTCAAGGCCGCTGAACGTGCCCGTGCGATTCAGCTGCGCGAGCGCGGAATCCTCAAGCGCCTGTGGCGGGTGCCCGGCCGCAACGCCACCGTCGGGCTCTACGAAGCCGACGACCCCGCGCAGCTGCACGAGGCGCTGATGTCGCTGCCGCTGTCGCCGTGGCTCGACGTCACCGTCGAAGCCCTGGCCACCCACCCGCAGGAGAGCGGCGCATGACCGAGATGGACGACATACCGGGGACGTTCGTCTTCAACGGGGGCGCAGCGCGGCGCGGGTACCGGCTCAACAAGATGCTCATGTCCTTCCGCGACCCCGCCGCCCGGCAGCGGTTCCTCACCGACGAGAGCGGCTACTGCGACGAGTTCGGCCTCACCGACGCCCAGCGGGACGCCGTCCTCGACCGCGACTGGCAGGCGTTGTGCGAGGAGGGCGGCAGCATCTTCTACGTCTTCAAGCTCGCGATGGTCGACGGCAAGTCCATGCAGCACCTCGGCGGTGCGTTCACCGGGATGACCGAGCAGGAGTTCGTGGCGATGATGCGCGCAGGCGGGAGGACCGGTGGCTGAGGTGATCTGGGGTCTGGCGACCTCCCACGTGCCCTCGATCGGCGCCGCCATGGACGGCGGCAAGACCCAGGACCCGTACTGGAAACCGCTCTTCGACGGCTACCGCCCGGCCCGCGAGTGGATGGCCGAGCGCACCCCTGACGTGGCGCTGGTGATCTACAACGACCACGCCAACGCCCTGGACCTCGACGTGGTGCCGACCTTCGCCCTCGGCACCGCCGAGTCCTACCGGGTCGCGGACGAGGGCTTCGGCCCGCGCCCGGTGCCCGAGGTCGCCGGTGCCCCGGAGCTGGCGCTGCACCTGCTGGAGAGCCTCGTCGACGACGGCTTCGACATGACCGCGCTGCAGAGCCTCGACGTCGACCACGGCTGCACCGTCCCGCTGTCGGTGTACTGCCCCGATCCGGGAGAGCGGTGGCCGTGCGCGGTGGTTCCGCTGCTGGTCAACGTCATCCAGTACCCGCAACCCACGGCCGCCCGCTGCTACGCCCTCGGCAAGGCGATCGGTCGCGCCCTGCGGGCGTACCCGCCGGAGGTGGAGGTCGCGATCTTCGGCACCGGCGGGATGTCGCACCAGCTGGCCGGGGCGCGAGCAGGGCTCATCAACCCCGAGTTCGACCGGATGTTCCTGCGCGAGATCGAGACCGATCCCGAGCACCTGGCGGGCCTGTCCCGCGCCGACTACGTGCGCGAGGCCGGTTCCGAGGGCTTCGAGCTGGTCATGTGGCTGATCATGCGCGGTGCCCTGTCCGAGCGCATCCACCGCGTGCACGACACCTACCACGTCCCGGCCTCCAACACCGCCGCCGCGCTGGCGCTCTTCGAGAACCGCCCCACGCCGAGTTGATCTCCGGCTACCGTGGGCGGCTGAAGGTGGACATCAGCCGGAACCGGAGGCGGTACCTTGTCGGCGGAGATCAAGCGCCCACTCGCACGAGCTGCGGGTGTGCTGGTGCTG
This sequence comes from Saccharopolyspora terrae, assembly GCF_004348435.1. Lineage (NCBI taxonomy): Bacteria > Bacillati > Actinomycetota > Actinomycetes > Pseudonocardiales > Pseudonocardiaceae > Saccharopolyspora > Saccharopolyspora terrae. Next base: position 41,482 of record NZ_SMKS01000016.1, read on the forward strand.
ATGGCGGTGTTCCTGGTCGTCGTGTGGTTCGACGATCCGACGGTCGGCGGGTTCCTCACCGGTGGCGTCCTCGCCGGTTTCGCCGGCCTGTGGTTGCCGACGCGGATCGGCATCGCCGTCACCCTGCCCTACGCGGTCGGCCTTTTCTTCGTGCAGCACGTGGGGCACGGTCACGCGCCGGGCGCGGTGATGCTCATCGTCGTCGGTGCGATCGCCTGCTTCGCGATCGGCGTCTTCGTGCGCTCCAGGCACGACAGCAGCGCCGCCGAACCGGAGGCGTGATCGCGCCGGATCAGCCGAGCCAGAGCGCGGCCGCGGTGACCAGGGCCGACGAAGCGCGCAGCAGGGTGGGTTCCAGTCCGGTCGGCACGAACTCGGGCGAGTGGTTGCCGGGCGCCTTCCCGGCCGCCACCGCTGCGTTCGGCCTCGCCGGATCCGCGTAGAGCGCGGGGTCGAAGCCCCCGAAGTTCCAGAACACCGACGGCACCCCGGCCGCGGTGCCGAACGCGCCGAAGTCCTCGCTGCCGGCCTTCGCCTGCGGCGTGTGGACGACGTCCTCGCCGAACTCCCCGGCGAAGGCGTCGGAAACCCGGCGTGCGGCGTCGACGTCGTTGACCAGCAGCGGGAACGAGTTGATCGGCTCGATGTCGGGTTCGCGGGGTGCGCCCGCCGCCGCGGCCTCGTGGCGGACGATGCGGCCGATGGCGGCCAGCACGGTCTCCCGCACCTCCGGGTCGAAGGTGCGCACGTTGAGCTTGAGCTCGGCGGTGGTGGGGATGACGTTCTCCTTGCCGCCCGCGTGCACGGCGGCCACGGTCACCACCGCGACGTCCTCGGGGGAGATCTCCCGCGCCACCACGGTCTGCAACCGCAGCACGATCGAGGAGGCGATGACGATCGGATCGACCGTGGCCTGCGGCTGCGCGCCGTGCCCGCCCCGGCCGTGCACCGTGACCTGCAGGCTGTCGGCGGCGGCCATGAACACCCCGGGCCGCACGTACAGGTGCGTGCTCGGGGCCGAGGCGATGTGCTGGCCCAGGGCCACGTCGAAGGCGGGGAAGCGGTCCAGGAAACCGTCGTCGATCATCGCCCGCGCTCCGCCGCCGACCTCCTCCGCGGGCTGGCACACCGCCAGAACCGTTCCCGACCAGGCATCTCGGCGTGCGGCCAGCTGCTCGGCCGCGCCGATCAGGGCCGCCATGTGCGCGTCGTGCCCGCAGGCGTGCATCACCGGGGACTCGTTGCCGTCGGCGTCGACGCCGACGGCCGTGCTGCGGTAGGGGACCTGGTCGACCTCGCGGACGGGCAGCGCGTCCATGTCCGCCCGCAGCAGCACGCCCGGCCCGTCGCCGTTGCGCAGCACGCCCACGACGCCGGTCCCGCCGACCCCGCCGGTCACCTCGTAGCCCGCGGTCCGCAGGCGCTGCGCCAGGACCCCGGCGGTGCGCTGCTCCTGGAACGACAGCTCCGGGTTCCGGTGCAGGTCCTCGTAGAGCTCGCGGACACCTGCGATGCGGTCTTCCAACCCGGCCAGCAGCCCGGACATCCCCGCTCCTCCCGTGGGCGACGGAGCCACCCTCGCACCTCGCACGCCCGAGGCGAAGCGCGCGGGGTCTCATCGGGGGATCGGCCTCGCCTGCGAGGGCCATCAGCGCCATGCTGGTGATGGCCTGCCGCCGCCGGACCGGCGGCCGTTCTGGGGAGGGAAGCATGACCATCGCCGAGCAGCCCGCCACCACGACCACGCACCCGCTGGACCCGATGACCGCCGAGGAGGTGACCGCGGTCCGCGCGGCGCTCGACGAAGCCGGGCTGCTCGGCGAGAACGTCCGGTTCACCTTCGTCGCGCTCGAAGAACCCGACAGACAAGCGGCGCTGGCCCACCGGCCCGGCCAGGACGTGGACCGCCGGTTCCGGGCGGTGCTGCTGGACCTGGCCAGCGGCGTCTCGCACGACACCGTCGTCTCCGCCACCCGATCCACTGTGGACTCCGCGCGCCGGCTGGACCCGGCGGTCGACGGGCAACCGCCGATCATCGACACGGAGTTCGAGCTGGTCGAGGAGATCGTCAACGCCGACGAGCGCTGGACCTCCGCGCTGCGCAAGCGCGGCATCGACCCGGCCACGGTGCGCGCCGCACCGCTGTCGGCGGGCGTCTACGACGAGCCGGGGGAGCGGGGCAAGCGCATCATCCGGTCGCTGGGGTTCCAGCAGCTCCACCCGGCGGACCACCCGTGGGCGCACCCGGTGGACGGGCTGTGCGCCTACATCGACCTCACCCACCGCGAGGTCACCCGCGTCATCGACCACCGCGAGCTGCCGGTCCCGCAGGAGTCGGGCAACTTCGACGACCCCGAGGTCACCGGACCGGCCCGCACGAGCCTGCGGCCCATCGAGATCACCCAGCCCGAAGGGCCGAGCTTCAGCGTCGAGGGCCACCGGGTGCGCTGGGAGAACTGGGACCTGCGACTGGGTTTCAACGAGCGGGAAGGGCTCACCCTGCACCAGCTGTCGTTCCACCAGCGGCCGGTGCTGCACCGCGCGTCGATCGCCGAGATGGTGGTGCCCTACGCCGACCCGTCTCCGGTGCGGTTCTGGCAGAACTACTTCGACTGCGGCGAGTACATGTTCGCCCGCTACACCAACTCGCTGGAACTGGGCTGCGACTGCCTCGGCGAGATCCACTACTTCGACGCGGTGGTGGCCGACGACTTCGGCAGGCCGCGCACCATCCGCAACGGCATCTGCATGCACGAGGAGGACTACGGGGTGCTCTGGAAGCACACCGACCTGTTCACCGGCTCGCAGGAGACCCGGCGGCAGCGCCGGCTGGTGATCTCGTTCTTCACCACCGTCGGCAACTACGACTACGGCTTCTACTGGTACTTCTACCTCGACGGCACCATCCAGCTGGAGTGCAAGGCCACCGGCATCACCTTCACCTCCGCCTACCCCGAGGAGGGCCACGAGCACGCCACCCAGATCGCTCCCGGCCTGGGCGCCCCGTTCCACCAGCACCTGTTCTGCGCCCGGCTCGACCCGGCCGTGGACGGGCAGCACAACGCGGTGGAGGAGGTCGAGGCCGAACGCCTCCCGGTCAGCGAGACCAACCCGCGCGGAAACGCGTTCCGGGCCAAGAGGACCCGGCTGAGCACCGAGGGCCAGGCCGCCCGGCTCGCCGACAACTCCCGGGCCCGGACCTGGCACATCGTCAACCCCGGCAGCCAGAACCGCTACGGCGACAACGTCTCCTACGTCCTGCACCCCGAAGGCCAGCCGGTCATGCTCGCCGACGAGTCGGCCTCGGTGCACGCCCGGGGGACCTTCGCGACCAAGCACCTGTGGGTCACCCGCTACGACCCCGAGCAGCGCTACCCGGCAGGCGACCTGGTCAACCAGAACCCCGGTGGCGCCGGCCTACCGGCCTGGGCGGCGGCGGACCGCGACATCGACGGCCAGGACATCGTCGTTTGGCACACCTTCGGGCTCACCCACTTCCCGCGGCCCGAGGACTGGCCGATCATGCCCGTCGACCGCGCGGGGTTCACGCTCACACCGGGCGGGTTCTTCGACCGCAACCCCACCCTCGACGTCCCGCGCTCGACCGCCGCCGACTGCCACCGGGAGTGATCTACCGGCCTCTGACCTGCAACGACCCGAGGAGCTTCGCGGTGGCGCGCTCGATCTCGTCCACCGCCTGTTCGAAGCTCTCGGCGTTGTGGGCGGCAGGCGCCCGGAACCCGGAGATCTTGCGGACGTACTGCAGGGCGGCGGCCCGCACGTCGGCGTCGGTGACCTGCTCGGCGTAGGGCGGGCGGAGGGTCTTGATGCTGCGGCACATGCCCGCATTGTCCGCCTCACCTCTGACAGGAACCAGCGGTAGCGTGGGCTCGGCGCCGACACCGGGGAGGGACGATGGGGCTGCCGATCTGCGCGACCTGCGGGATGCAGTACGCCGAGGCCCGCGAGGACTGCCCGATCTGCGAGGACGAACGCCAGTGGGTCCCGCGCGAGGGCCAGCAGTGGACCGACCTGGACGCCCTCCGGGCCAAGCGCAGCGCCGTGCTGCGCGACGAGGGCGGCGTGCTGGGCATCGGCTGCGAACCGAAGTTCGCCATCGGCCAGCGGGCTCTGCTGGTGCGCACCGACGCGGGCAACGTCCTCTGGGACTGCACGGCCTACCTGGACGACGAGATCGTCAGCGCCATCAACGACCTGGGCGGCCTGATCGGCATCGCCATCAGCCACCCGCACTACTACACGACGATGATCGAGTGGGCCCGCGCCTTCGACGTGCCCATCCACCTGCACGAAGCCGACCGGCAGTGGGTCGGCCGCCCGGACCCGGCGATCCGGTTCTGGAGCGGCACGACCCACGAGATCGTCCCCGGCCTGACGCTGATCAACCTCGGCGTCCACTTCGCGGGCGGCACGGTCCTGCACAGCACCGCCGGGAGGGGTTCGCTGTTCACCGGCGACATCGTCCAGGTCATCCCGGACCGCACGCACGTCGGCTTCATGTACAGCTACCCGAACCTCATCCCGGAACGGCCCAGCGTCGTGCAGCGGGCCGCCGAGCTCCTCGACGGTCTCCCCTTCGACTCCCTCCACGGGGCCTGGTGGGACACGGTGATCCCCACCGGCGCCCACGAGATCGTCCAGCGCTCGGCAGCCCGCTACCTGCGGTTCGTGCGCGAGGAGTGAGGCCGCGGACCTACGCGGGCCTGCGGCGCAGCGGCATCGGCGTCCACCAGGTCGCGGTGCGCAGCGCCCACTCCGCGGGGCCGTAGCGGAACCTCCCGAGCCACCAGTGGCTGAAGGCCGCCTGCACGGCGAGAACGATCAGCGCCAGCACCAGCGCGGTGGACCAGTCGGTGGATTCGCGCAGGCCCAGCGGACCGGCCGCGGCGACGACGAGGAGCGTGGCGGTGAGGTAGTTGGTCAGCGCCATCCGGCCGAGCGGTTCCACCAGCGCCGCCAGCGGTCGGCCGATCCTCGTGCGGAGCACGAGCAGGAACGCCGAGGCGTAGGCGACGGCCCCGAGAGCACCGGCCGCCGCCGTGATGCGGGTCGCCAGCGGACCGTCCGGCGGGTACACCAGCTGCGCCCAGACGGCCGGCACGCTCAGCACCACCGCGATGGCCAGCACCGCGGCGAGCTGTCCGGGACGGCGGTCGATGGTCCGCGCGATGCCGGTCCGGGCGCACGCCAGGCCCAGCAGGAACAGCCCCGGGATGCTGAACATCCCGCCCGAGACCACGGTGAACCCGGCGACGGCGGCGAGAACGCTCGCGGGCACCAGAACCCCGGTCGGCAACCACGACGCGGGCAGCAGGACCAGCAGGCCGAAGATCGCGTAGGGCAGCAGCGCCTCGCCCGGCTGCAGCACGTGGTGGGCTGCGCCGAGGAGCCCGAGGACGAGCAGCCGGCGCGCCAGCATCAGGCGGGGACGGCGGGAGCGCTGCTGGGCGCCCTCCAGGAACAGCGAGAAGCTCAGCCCGAACAGGAACGCGAAGATCGGGTAGAAGTGCTGCTCCACCAGCATCCCGAGGCCGTTCGAGATGAGGTTCGACACGCCGTTCTCGGAGCCGTGGGCCATGCGGGTGATCTGCGGGATGTTGACGAGCAGGATGCCGCAGAGCGCGAAGCCCCGGAGGGCGTCCCACTCGGTGACCCGGCGCGGTGCGGACTCGCCGGTGGAAGCCGGGCGGTTCCGGCCCGAACCGACCGGGTGGGGAGGTTGTGGATCAACGGTTCGGGCCACGACCGCCCGAGAGGATTCGCTTCCTGAAGTGCTCATGACCGCTACGGTGCACCGCGGGAGCGGTTCCCCGCCTCGGCCTGCGGGCCGATCTCCCTCGGCCGAAAGTCCGGAATCCGACGGGATTGTCAGCCGGTGTGGTCGGCGGTGACGGCGCCGGTCGACCACGCCCACGCCGCGATCTCCACCCGGTTGCGCGTCCCCAGCTTGGACTGGATGTTGGTCAGGTGGGTCTTGACGGTCCCGAGCGAGAGGTACAGCTCGCCGCAGATCTCCTGGTTGGTGCGGCCCACCGCCACCAGCCGCGCCACGTCCAGCTCGCGCTCGGACAGCACCGCGGGTGGTGTGCGAGCGCGATCAGGTGCCTTCTGGGGCTCCAGCCGGTGCAGCAGCCGGACCGTCACCGCCGGTGAGATCAGCGCGTCGCCGCGGTGCGCGGCCTCCACGGCTTCGACCAGTAGCGCCGGGCTGGCGTCCTTGAGCAGGAAACCGCAGGCGCCGTTGCGCAACGCCTCGTGCACGTAGTCGTCCTGGTCGAAGGTGGTCACGACCACCACGCGCATCGGTTCGGCGGTGGCGGGACCGGCCAGGACCCGGGTCACCTCCAAGCCGTCGAGCTCCGGCATCCGGATGTCGACCAGGCAGACGTCCGGGCGGAGCCGCCTGGCCAGCTCGACGCACTCGGCGCCGTCGGCGGCCTCGCCGACCACCTCGATGTCCGGCCGGGCGTCGAGGATCATCCGGAAACCGCTGCGCACCAACCGCTGGTCGTCGGCGATGAGCACTCGTGTCGGGGTGTCGCTCACGCCGAAGAGTCTGGCACGCCCAGCACCGGGAAGTCGGCGGCGATGCGCCATCCGCCGTCGGGCGTGGCGCCGGCTTCCATCGTGCCGTCCACGGCGGACACCCGTTCGCGAAGTCCGACGACGCCGAAACCGCCGTGGCCGCCCACGGGCAGCGCGGTCCGCTCGACGGGCGGGGTGTTGGCGACCTCGACCCGCAGCCGGTCGTCGGACAGGTCGATCCGCACCGACACCAGCGCACCCGGCGCGTGCCGCCGCGCGTTGGTCAGCGACTCCTGCACCAACCGGTGCACGGAGGTCTCCACCTCGGGCGCGAGTCGCGCGCTGCGAGCGGCCGCGGCGACCGACAGCGTCGCGCGCTGGTCCTCGCCGGTGCAGAAATCGCTGACCAGCGCCGCGATCTCGCTGAACAGCTCGCCGTGGCGCCGGGGTGGGCCGTCGACCTCTCGCAGCACCCGGACCAGCCGTCGCATCGAGTCGAGCGTCTCGGTCCCCGCGTCGTGGATGTCGGTCAGGATCGCGTCGATCTTCTCGGGCGCCGTGTCGCGGATCGCGCGCGCCGCGTTGGCCTGCACCACGATCCCGGTGACGTGGTGGGCGACGAAGTCGTGCAGGTCGCGCGCCAGTTCCAGGCGTTCACCCTGCCGCACCGACTCCACCGCGCGGGCCCGGCGGGAGTCGAGGACGCGCAGGTAGCACCCCAGACCGATCACGCCACCGGTGGCGAAGGTCAGCAGGAACGAGAAGGTGAGCACGGAGGTGAACTCCGCCGGATCCCAGCCGAAGCTCCGAGCGGGTCCGGTGATCACGGCGAGCCCGAGCGGCAGCGCGACCAGCGGCACCGGGATCCGGCGGCACGCCCGGCCGAGCAGGATCAGCAGGCAGATCGACTCCAGCACGCCCCAGTTGCCCCTGACCTCGGTGGTCAGCAGCATCGTCGCGGTCAGCGCCAGCGAGCCGACCGCGGCGATCCAGCAACGCCGGTGCAGCGAGACGTACCGGTCGGGGATGAACAGCAGCAGCGCGGCGACGGCTCCGGCGACCAGCGGCGGGATCCAGTTGTTGTCCCCGTCGCGGATGCCGTCGGAGGACTCCAGGTCCAGCAACCACACGAGCAGCAGCGCCCCGCACAACCCGGCGGTGAGCGCGTGCCGGGCGGGGCGGGGGAGGGCAGCGCCCTCGTCGGGAACCTCGTTGTGCACGTCGAGAGGCTATGACATGCGGATTCCCCGCCGGATCAGCCGCGCGGACGATGTGGCGGAGCGGGCATCGGCCGCGTGGCCGATGCCCGCTCCAGGCGCACGACTCAGACCGCGTCGTGGGCGACGTTGAGGTCGCGGTCCTTGGTCTCCGGGGCGACGAGGGAGGCGATGAAGCTGATCGCCATCATCACCATCATGTAGATCGCGACCGGGACCCACGATCCGCCGAACGCGGCCATCAGGCCCGCGCAGATCAGCGGCGCGACGCCACCGCCGACGACCGAGGAGAACTCGCGGCCCAGGGCCACGCCCGCGTAGCGGTAGCGGTTGCCGAACAGCTCCGGGAAGTAGCTCATCTGCACCCCGACCGAACCGTGGCAGGCCAGGATGAACCCGAGCACGATCGCCACCGTGATCGCCACCGGCGAGCCGGTGTTGAGCGCGATGAACGTCGGCACCGGCAGCAGCACCAGCGCGCCCATGATGGTGGAGTAGACGCTCTTGCGGCCGACCACGTCGGACAGCGCGCCGAACCCGAAGGCGGCGATGCCACCGCAGATCGCGCCCAGCAGCAGCACCTTCGGCACGAACGCCTTGTCCATCCCGACCGTGGAGACCAGGTAGGAAGCCATGAACACCTGGTAGGTGTAGGACTGGGCGTTGGAACCGACGTTGAGGAAGAACGCCAGCAGCAGCGGCTTGCGGCCCTTGCGGAACGTCTCGGCGACCGGCGCCTTCGTCTCGCCGACCTGCTCCTTGAGCTCCTGGAACACCGGGCTCTCGTTGAGCTTGCGCCGGATGACCAGCGCGGCGATCGTGACCAGCAGGCTGCTGCCGAACACCAGCCGCCAGCCCCAGCTCATCAAGGCGTCCTCGGGCAGCGACTGAGCGAGGATCCACGCGACAGCTCCGAGCGCGGTGCCCAGCGCGGCCCCGGTCATCACCAGCGACGCCAGCGCTCCGCGCTTGCCCCTGCCCGCGGTCTCGGTGAGCAGCGTTGCGCCACCGGCCTGCTCGGCACCGGCGCCCATGCCCTGGAAGAACCGGCACGCGACCAGCAGGATCGGTGCTAAGAGCCCCACCTGCGAATAGGTGGGCAGCAGGCCGATGGCCAGCGTGGACCCGCCCATCAGCAGCAGCGTGGCCACCAGGACCCACTTGCGGCCCAGCCGGTCACCGAAGCGGGAGAAGATCAGCCCGCCCAGCGGCCGCGCGGCGAATCCGACCGCGTAGGCGCTGAAGGAGGCCAGGATCCCGGCGACCGGCGAGATGTTCGGGAAGAACAGCTTGCTGAAGATCAGCGCCGACGCGGTGCCGTAGATGACGAAGTCGTACTGCTCCAGCGTCGTGCCGATCAGGCCGGCCCACGCCGCGCGCCGCACGGCCTTGCGGTCGGGAGGTGCCTCGGTGGTGTCCGCAGTGGAACTTCTTTGTTCGCTCATGGGTCCACGCAATCTCGTCGTGCGGTCCGTTATCCGTTGGCTTGCAGGGCTTCTTCGGTCGCCGCGGCGACCCCGTGGGCGCTGAGCACGTCGACGAGCTCGGCGACCCGCGCCTGGAACTCCTGGTGCGCGGCGAGTTCGTCGCCGAGCAGACCGTCGCGCAGGGCGGTGGCGACGAACTCGCGCGTGCTGGAGGCGTTCTCGCGCGCGGTGCGCAGCGCCTCGGCGGCCGGATCGACCATCGCCGCGGTGTGCTCGGTGGTCTCGGGCGCGGTGGTGCAGCGCAGGTAGGCGGCTACGCTGAGCGCGAGGTGCTGCGGCACCCGACCGGCCTTGAGGTGCAGCGCGGCCGGTTCCGGGACGCGCTGGGCGAGCTTGGTCGAGCCGTCGGAGCCGACCTGCCGGGTGCGGTGGCCCAGCGCGCTGTTGCTCCAGCGCGTGAACAGCTGGGCGGAGTAGTCCTCGAAGTCGATGTCGGCGGGCATCGTCAGCGTCGGCAGGTAGTCGGCGCGCATCAGCCGCCGCGCGGCCTCGGCGATGTGCGGCCGGGCGATCGCGTCGGCGATCAGGTCGCAGCCGTCGAGCGCGCCCAGGTAGGCGATCAGCGAGTGCGTGCCGTTGAGCAGCCGCAACTTCATCAGCTCGTAGGGCTCGACGTCGTCGGTGAAGGTGACCCCGCCGTGCTCCCAGGCCGGACGTCCGGCGGCGAAGTGGTCCTCCAGCACCCACATGCTGAACGGCTCGGCGGGCACCGGGGCCTCGTCGCGCAGTCCGAGCCGGTCGGCGACGGCCTGGCGGTAGGCGTCGGTGGTCGCCGGCACGATCCGGTCGACCATCCCGTTCGGGAAGCTGACCGAGCCGCGCAGGTAGGCGAGCAGGTCTTCGCGTTCGGCGGCGGGCAGGGCCTCGGCGAACTCGCGCACCAGGCGCCCGGTGAGCTCACCGTTGCCGGTGAGGTTGTCGCAGCTCAGGATCGCCACCGGTGAGGCGTGCGTGGTCGCGCGGCGCTGGAGCGCGCGGGCCAGCCGACCGATGGTGGTGCGCGGTGCTCCGCCCGCCAGGTCGGCGCGGATTCCCGGGTCGTCGAGGTCGAGGGACTTGGTGCGCGGCGAGTAGCTGTAGCCCTTCTCGGTGATCGTCAGCGTGACGATGCGGGTCTCGTGGGCCGAGAGCGCGTCCAGCACGGCGTCCGGCTGCTGCGCGGCGACCAGCACGTCGCTGTGCACGGCCGGGACGCCGATCTCGGTGCGTTCCGGGGAGATCTCGACGACCCCGTAGCGCATGTCCTGCTCCCGCATGGCCTCGGCGATCGTTGCCGAGGAGTTGGCCACGCCGACGATCGCCCACGGCCCCTCGGTGTGCTCCAGCGCGCGGGCGGTGTGCACGGCCTGGTGCGCGCGGTGGAAGTTGCCGAGTCCCAGGTGGACGATGCCCGGCGCGCCCAGCGAGCGGTGGTGCTGCAGGGTGGAGACGGGCGTGGTGGACGCGTTGAGTCGTTGCATGGCGAACCAATCAGGCGGGCCGGCGGGCGGCGGGAACGGTCGAGTCGCGCACGACCAGGTGCGCGGGCAGCAGGTGCTTGCGCGGCGGCGGGCGGTGGCCGCCCAGGATCGGGCCGAGCAGCTCCATGCTCAGGGATCCCGCCTTGGACCACGGGATGGAGATGGAGGTCAGCGACGGTCGCGAGACCTCGGTGAGGGCGACGTCGTCGATGCCGATGACGCTGAGCCCGTCGGGGACCTGCACGCCCAGCGCGCGAGCGCCCTTGATCACGCCGAAGGCGACCAGGTCGTTGTGGGTGATCACCGCCGATGCGCCGGTGGCCAGCACGCTGGCGGCCACGGCCGTTCCGGCGGCGACGGTCTCGGCGTGCCAGTCCAGCACGTGCAGCGCGATGCCGGCCTCGGCGGCGAGGGCTTCGACGAGCCGCACGCGGCGGGGGCTGGACCAGGAGTGGGTGGAGCCGGAGACGAACGCGATGCTCTCGTGGCCCAGCGCGGCGAGGTAGTCGACCGCCTGGCGCAGGCCGTCACCGGCGTCGGCGAGCACGCAGTCGACGCCGTCGTGCTCCTGGTTGATCAGCACTGACGGCGTCGACCCGCACAGCTCGACGAGTTCGTCGGCGGGCAGCCGCGACGAGCACAGCACGATGGCCGAGACCTGGCTGCGCAGGTGGGCGATGGCCTCGCGTTCGCGCTCCGGGTCGCGGTCGGTGTCGTGGAGCACCAGGGTGTGCCTGCGCCTGCGGCCTTCGCCCTGCGCCGCCTTGACCAGCGTGCCGTAGACGGGATTGGCGATGTCGGGCACGACCATCGCTACCGTGGAACCGGCGACCTGCGCCTCGGCCGGCTTGGCGGTCTGGTAGCCGAGCTCCTGGGCCGCGTCGAGGACCTTGCGCAAGGTGTCCCGGCCGAGCCGCTGCGGGTCGCTGAAGGCGCGCGAGGCCGTGGACAGCGCGACGTCGGCCCGTTTCGCCACGTCGGTCAAGGTCGGCGCCATCGCCCCTCCGCTCCGTCGCGCCCCGGCGGTGCGCCGGGCAGAGCAGATCTTGACCAACCTTGCGCAAACTTGTCAAGCTCTTGCCGAACTCACTCGGCCAGTGCGCGGCGCAGCACCTGCCCGCCCTCGGCGATCTGCCGCTTGCGAGACCTCGGCCGACAGGGGCGCCCGCGAGCCGTGGAACGTCCCCGCCCACTGGTGCAGCTCGACGGGGACACCGGCCCGCAGCAGGCGTTGCGCGTGGTCGAGCTCGTGATCAGCCCCGGCAGCGACGAGCCCACGCTGAAACTGCTGGGGCTGGCCACCCTGCCGCTGCGCGTCGCCGCGGTGCGCCCGCTCGACCAGGTCGCCGCCGCGCTCTGTCCGGCACGGCCGGTCAAAGCCGCACCGCTGGGCGAGATCGGCGTCATCCTCGCGACCACAGTGGACCTTGACGCGCTTCCGCCGGACGTGCGCGCCGGCCTTGGCCGCCTGGCGCCTGGCCGTCCCCCGGGCTGAGCGGGGCTACTCGAGCGCGGTGCCCGATTGGCCCAGGGCTTCGCCGACGCGCAGCCGGTAGAGGCGGGTCGGACGGCCGCGCCGGGTGGGTTGCGCGCTGCCCTCGGACGTGACGAGTTCGGCGGTGCCGAGCTTGCGGATCAGCCGCCTCCCGCTCGGGTCGGTGATGCCGAGCAAGGTGGCCAGCTCGCTGGGCGAGACCGCGCGCCCGCGCAACTCGCGCTCCAGCGACACCAAGCGGGACAGCGTCGTCGGGCTCAACCCGACCTCGCGGGCCATCCGCTCCAGCTCGGCGCTGTGGTCCCGGTAGGAGAACTCGGTGCGCCGTCCGCCACCACCGATCGGTCCGATGATGACGCCGCTGTCCTGGATCACGAACCCGCACGAGTGCGGCTCGGCCTCGGCGCGCACCGCCGCGCGCTCGGCGAGCGCGATCCCGGCGCGCACCGAAGCGCCCAGCCCGAAACCGGCTGCGATGCGCACGTCCATGCTGTGCTCGGCCTGCTGCAGAGCGGGTACCACCTGCCACCCCGCGGTCGCGCGCTCCAGCAGCGCCTTGTGGGCGAACAGGACCAGTCCGCGCTTGCCGCGGTTCTCCACCCAGGAGCCGGCCAAGTGCGCGTCCTGCAGCAGGATTTCGCGCAACCCCGCCCGCGCGCGCTCGACGTCCTCACCGTCGCGGACCTGGAAGACCCCGGCGGCGAAACGGGAATCCTCGGCCTGACCGGCCTTCACCCGCAGCAGCAGGTCCTGCAGCTCGGCTCGCACGGATGCCGCCAGCAGGTCGGTGTCGACCACCGGTGCCTCCGCGCGCAGCGCTTCGGCGACCTCCAGGCGCGGGGTGATCACCACGCCGCCGTTGCGCAGCGCCGCGCGGTGGTGGTCCACGATCTCCGCGATCGGCTGATCGGTGGCGTAGGGGAGCGCGGAGTGGCGGACGCCGAGCGTGGTGGCGACCTCCTGGATCACGTGGTGCTCGAAGGTGTCGATGCTGGCCCTGCGGTGCTCGGGGTAGTCGCTGCGCATCCTCGCGACCGCCAGCGCCAGCTCGAGCGAGCTCGGCCGCGTCACCGCCACCGGCAGGTCCTCCGGGACCTCACCGCGCACGGCCTCGTAGGAACGCGGGCCGATGAGCAGCCCGTTCACCCCAGGCGAGGTGAGCAGTTCCCGTAATCGGTCCCCGGCCTGGGCGGGGTCCCCGCAGACGGCCCAGCGCAGGGTCACGCCGGAGACGGTGCTCGCTGCCTGGCGGAAGACCTCCTGGTGCCGCGTGTGCACCAGGACGCCGATCACCACGCTCATGTCCCCACCCGGATTCAGTTCGCCGACGAAACTTCACCAGGATTGCGCGATCGCCGGTCGGGGTCAACGCGATCGGCCTAGTCGGTGATGATTCGGATGCGCTCCGCGTGATCGAGTCGATATCCGACGCCGCGCACCGTCGTGATGAGACCGGTCTCGGGACCGAGCTTGTTGCGGATCCGGCGGACGTGGACGTCGACCGTGCGCGTGCGGGGTTCGCTGGAGAAGTCCCACACCGCCGCCAGCAGCGTGTTGCGGTGGTGCACCCGGCCGGGGTTGCGGGCCAGGAACAGCAGCAGGTCGAACTCCAGCCGCGTGAAGCGGATGTGGGTGCCGTCCGGGCGGACGATCTGCCTGGCGGCGACCAGGATTCGCAGCTTCGGCGACTCCACCGGAGCGGCGTCCACCGTGGACTGCGCCGGGATCGCTTCGCGCAGCTCGGCGTTGCGGGTCAGTATCCTCTCGAGCAGGCCCAGGTCTTCGCGGGTGACTACGAATCGGGCGGTGACCTCGACGAGACCGGCGTCTTCCGGGGCGAAGTCAGCTGTGGTCGGTTCCAGCGTCATGGCACGTTTCTCCATCGCTGCGGGGTGTGAACGGGCGGGAGCGGAAGAGCTCAACCGCGCGGACACGCAGCGGAGGCGACCCACAGCAGGTCGATGTGCGCACGCTGCACCAGCAGCGGTCCGGAAGCCATGCCACCAGATGGAATCAGGAACGGTGACCCTCGTCAAAGCGCGCTCGTACAGTGGGAATACGCAGGTCAGCGACGGAACCAGCGGCGCCTGGGCGGCTTGGGGGCCTGCTCGGCGAACGGTTTCGGGGTGTCGGGTGCCTGCGCGGCCGGTCGCTGCGACCGCCAGCGCTCGACCAGCGAGTCCACGTTGACCGGTGCGATCGCGATCTGCGGGCCGGCCGGGAAGCGCAGGTGCTCGACGATCCGCCGGTTGAGCTCGGCGGCGACCTCGCGCACGGCCTGCTCGCTGGTCAGCTCGGCGACGGTCTCGGGCAGCCGGTCGATCTCGCGCCGCAGGCGCAGGGGAGTGGGCAGCAGCGCGTCACCGGAGAGGCCCTCGCGGCGGATCTGCTCCTTGATCCACCACTGCTCGTCCAGCGGTTCCCCGGCCCCCGGCAGCGGCTTGCCCGAACCGGGCAGGTCGTCGAACTCGCCGCGCTCCTGGGCGGTGCGGATCTGCCGGTCCACCCACGACTCGAAGGTGACCCCGGGAGGTTTGCGCTCGGCCATGACGTGATTGTCCGGTACGAGCGCCGGTCCGCGCCACCATCAGAGGGTGCGGCGCAGGAACCCGTTGAGCAGCGCGGCCTGGCCGGCGTGCTGCAGGTCGTCGGCGATCACGCTCACCAGGCGCACGCCGAGGGTGACAGGCGGGGACCAGCTGGCGTCGATGATCTCGTCCAGGTCGGCGTCGCCGAGGCCGGTGACGAACCGCAGCGTCTGCTCGTGCACCGCGTCGTAGTAGCCGGTCAGCAGCTCACCGGAGGCGCGCACCGACTCGACCTGCTCCGAGTCGTGGCCGTAACCGGTGTCCTCCTCGTCCAGCGGCAGCCCGAACCGCGCGGCCCAGTTCTGCACCAGCCACACCTGCTCGGTCTCGGCGACGTCGGCGATGTGGTCGTCCTGCACCCGCGCCAGGTGCCACAGCAACCAGGCGATCGAGTTGGAGTCGGGGTCGATGCGATGCGCCAGCGCCTCCTCGTCGAGACCGACGACCGCTTCGTGCACCACTCCCTGAATCCGGCTGAACGCATCGACGAGCACATCGGCGCTGGTCATCCGGTCCCGCTCCTCACATCCGGCGGTAAACGCTTGCGCACACGGTACGGCGCACCAGCCTCACCGGCAGCGGATCCGAGGCGGCGTGTTGCGGTGTCAGCGGCGCAGCGGGACCGGGATGCGGTCGAGATCGGACGCGACGACGATCGTGCCGTCGAAGACCGCCGCCGCCTCGTCGTGGAAGCGGCGCGGATCGGTGTAACGCTGCGAGAAGTGGGTCAGCACCAGGCACCGCACCCCGCAGTCGGCGGCGACCCGGGCGGCCTGCGCGGCGGTCAGGTGCCGGTACCGATCGGCGAGGTCGGCGTCCTGGTCGAGGAAGGTCGATTCGATGACCAGCATGTCCGCGTCGTCGGCCAGCTCGAACACGCCGTCGCAGAGCCGGGTGTCCATCACGAACGCGAACCGCTGACCGGGCCGCTCCTGGCTGACCTCCGCCAGCTCCACGGTCCGGTCGCCGACCCGCACCGACCCCTCCCGCTGGAGCCTGCCGATGTCGGGCCCGCGCACGCCCAGCTCCGCCAGCGCGTCCGGCAGCATGCGGCGGCCGTCGGGTTCTTCGAGCCGGTAGCCGAACACCTCGATGCGGTGCTCCAGCCGCACCGCCCGCAACGATCCGAACGGACCTCGCGCGATCGTGCCGTCGCCGGTGATCGGGTGCTCGTCGAGCTGGACCGTGTCGTCGTAGGCCGCCGCGTAGCGCAGGTGGCCGAAGAACTTCGCGCCCGACGCCGGGTAGTGCGCGTGCACCGCGCCGCGAACCCGATCGCTCGACATCCGGTGCACCACGCCCGGCACTCCCAGGCAGTGATCGCCGTGGAAGTGCGTGATGCACAGGTGGTCGACGTCGTTGGCGCTGACGCCGGCGAAGGTCATCTGCCGCTGCGTGCCCTCACCCGGGTCGAACAGCAGCCCCAGACCGTCCCAGCGCAGCAGGTAGCCGTTGTGGTTGCGGGTGCGGGTCGGCGCCTGGCTTGCCGTGCCGAGCACGACGAGTTCCCGGTTGGACACGTCGAGCACCCTATGCGCCGGATCGGCTCGCGCGGAGCGGACCTCAGTCTTCGGGCGGGCGTGGTCGACCGGATTTCACCTGCGATTCCTCGTCGTGTTCCTGCGCGGACTCCAACGCCCGGGTTTCCTCGGGCGGGTCGGGCCGCAGCAGGCTGCCGGGGACGGAGTGCCCCGCGGCGCCGAGCTTGTTCATCTTCTTGGGCACCGGTGCCCCCTGGTAGTCCAGCGGTTCCGGGTGGCCGTGCCCGTCGACCGGGCCGAGCGGCTGGTGCACCTCGATGAACTCGCCGTGCGGGAGCCGCTTGACGATGCCGGTCTCCACACCGTGCTCCAGCACCTCGCGGTCGCTGCGCTGCAACCCGATGCAGATCCGGTAGGTGATGTAGTACGCCAGCGGTGGGAGCACCAGCACTCCGACGCGCCCGGCCCAGGTCATCATGTTCAGCGACAGGTTGAACACGAAGGCGACGATGTCGTTCATCCCGGAGATGAGCACGACGACGAAGAACGCGATCGCCATCATGCCCAACGACGTGCGGACCGGGTTGTCGCGCGGTCGCTGCAGCAGGTTGTGGTGCGCGTCGTCGCCGCTGAGCTTGCGCTCCAGCATCGGGTACATCGCGGCGACGGTGAACACCAGGCCCATGCCCAGGATCAGCGGGAAGAACGGCGATCCGATGGTGAACGGACCGAGGTAGAGCTCCCACGGCGGCCACAACCGGCCCATCCCGTCGGTCCACATCATGTACCAGTCCGGTTGGGAGGCCGAGGAGACCTTCGAGGCGACGTAGGGCCCGAAGTTCCAGATCGCGTTGATCTGGAAGATGCCGCTCATGATCGCCAGCACACCGGTGACGATGAGGAAGAACGCGGCGGACTTCGCCGCGAACACCGGCATGATCCGCACGCCCACCACGTTGGACTCGGTGCGCTTGGGGCCCGGGTACTGGGTGTGCTTCTGGTACCACACGATCGCCAGGTGGACCGCCACGAGCGCGAGGATGATCCCGGGCAGCAGGAACACGTGGAACAGGTAGAAGCGCGGGATGATCTCGGTGCCGGGGAACTCCGCGCCGAACAGCAGCCAGTGCAGCCACGTGCCGATGACCGGGATGGACAGCAGGATGCCGGAGGCGATCCGGAGGCCGGTGCCGGAGAGCAGGTCGTCGGGCAGCGAGTAGCCGATGAAGCCCTCGAACATGCCCAGCACGAACAGGCTGACGCCGATGAGCCAGTTCGTCTCGCGCGGGCGGCGGAACGCTCCGGTGAAGAAGATCCGGAACATGTGCGCCACGATCGCGGCCATGAAGATCAGCGCGCCCCAGTGGTGCAGCTGCCGGGCGAACATCCCGCCCCTGACCTCGAAGGAGATGTCGAGCGTGCTCTCGAACGCCCGGGACATCTCGACGCCGCGCAGGTTGGTGTACCGGCCGTCGTAGGTCACCTCGGCCATCGACGGGTCGAAGAAGTACGCGAGGTAGGTGCCGGTCAGCAGCAGGACGATGAAGCTGTACAGGGCGATCTCGCCGAGCAGGAAACCCCAGTTGGTGGGGAAGACCTTGTTGAGCTGGCGCCTCATCCCCGGTGCCGCGCGGAACCGCTTGTCCAGCTCGTCGGCTCCCTCGGCCACCGAACGGGACAGCTTGCTCTCGGGCTTCGTCGGCTGGGTCAGCTTGCTCATGTCGACCCCAGGTGTCCCGGATTCACGACATTGCCGACCCAGACTACTGCTTTCGGCGGTGCTGAGCAGCCGAGTTCGTGCTACTTCGAGTGGAAGAGGGCTTCGAAGAAGGTGGTCAGCGAGCCGATGACGGTGGTCACCGCGCCGACGATGGCGGTGACCGCGTTGCGGACCGCCTCAGCGGCCGAGACGGGGTCGCGCACGAGCAGGGAGCCGCACACCAGCACCACGAGAATCACGATCACGGTCACGGCTTTGCGGTTCATGCGATCAGCCTCCGTCGGTCCGCCCGGCGCCGCAGGAACCCTACCTTGCACACCCGCCCCAGCTGTCACGCGACGGCATCACGCGTGTCACGTCTGGGACGGGTGTTCCGCAGCCGCGCCGGCGGGTGCTGTCAGGCCTTCTTGACCGCGGAGATGTCGAGCTCGACGGTGATCTTCTCGCTGACCAGCCAGCCGCCGGTCTCCAGCGCGGCGTTCCAGGTCAGGCCCCAGTCCTTGCGGTTGACCTGCAGCCCGCCTTCGAAGCCGACGCGGACGTCGCCGAAGGGGTCCTTGGCCTGGCCGGTGTACTCCAGGTCGAACTCGACCGGCTTGGTGTTGCCCTTGATCGTGAGATCACCGGTGACGCGGAAGCTGTTCTCGCCCTGGGGTCGCACCCCGGTGGAGGTGAACACGATCTCCGGGTGGTTGTCGATGTCGAAGAAGTCGGCGGTGCGCAGGTGCTCGTCGCGCTGCTCCTGGCCGGTGCTGATGCTGGAGGTCCTCATCCGCGCGGTGCCGGTGGAGTTGGCCGGGTCGTCGGCGTCGATGCGGATCTCGCCCTCGACGTCGAGGAACTGCCCGCGCACCTTGGTCACCATCGCGTGCCGGGCGACGAATCCCAGCCGGGAGTGCGCCGGGTCGATGGTGTAGTCGCCGGTGAGCTTTCCGAGGTCGGTGGCTTCGCTCATGGGTGGTCGCTCCCTGGTCTTCCCACGGGGATTCGGACAACACCGACTATGCCGTAGAAGTTTCAACCACGCGTGGGCTCCGCCACTCGTCCCTGGAACGGGTGAGCGGCGAGTCGAGTGGTGACCGCGTGTCGGCGCTGGGAGGCTGCACGCGTGCAGGACAAGATCAGTGACGGCCGTTCGATCCGACGCTGGCGGCGACGGCTCGCCGACGAGCGCGAGGAGGCCCGCGTCTACCGGAGCCTGGCCGCCCGCCGCAGCGGCGAGGAGCGGGAGATCCTGCTCGGTCTGGCCGAGGCCGAGGAGCGCCACGCCCGCTACTGGGAGGACCTGCTCGGCGACGAGATCGGCCGGCAGCGGCGCGGGCAGTTCCGGATGCGCGTCCTGGTCGCCCTGGCGCGCCGCTTCGGCTCCGTGTTCGTCCTGGCGCTGGCCCAGCGCGCCGAGAGCCGCTCGCCGTACCACTACGACCAGGACGTGCCCGCTTCGATGGCGGCCGACGAGCGCATCCACGAGGAGGTCGTGCGCGCCCTGGCCGCGCGCGGTCGCGCCCGGGTGTCGGGGTCGTTCCGCGCGGCGGTCTTCGGCGCCAACGACGGCCTGGTCAGCAACCTCGCGCTGGTCCTGGGCGTGATCGGCGGGAACCTGTCGTCCGAGGTCGTGCTGCTGACCGGGTTCGCGGGCCTGCTGGCGGGAGCGCTGTCGATGGGTGCCGGCGAGTACATCTCGGTCCGCTCCCAGCGCGAACTCCTCGCCGCGGCCACCCCGGACCCGCAGGCCCGCGCGGTCGTCCCGCACCTCGACGTCGACGCCAACGAGCTCGCCCTGGTCTACCGGGCCAGGGGCATGGCGGAGGCCGAGGCGCAGCGCCGCGCCGACGCCCTGCTGCGGCAGTTGCGGTCGACGTTGCCGCACGCCCACCAGGAATCCGACGCCACGCCTGAGGTCGGCCGAGGTGCTGAGGTGTCGGCGGAGGCCTCCGACGACCACGAGGTGGTCGGCTCGGGCGCGAAGGCGGCCGTGTCGAGCTTCGCGTTCTTCGCCTCCGGTGCGCTGATCCCGGTCCTGCCCTTCGCCGTGGGCCTGACCGGGGTGGTGGCGATCGTGGCCTCGGTCGTGCTGGTGGGGCTCGCGCTGATGCTCACCGGCGCCACGGTCGGCGTCCTGTCCGGAGCCGCCCCGCTGCCCCGAGCCCTCCGCCAACTGGCCATCGGCCTGGGAGCCGCAGCGGTCACCTACCTTCTCGGCGTCCTCTTCGGAGCCACCATCGGCTGACCGACGCAGGTGCCGTGAAAGGTGGCGGCTGGTGATGACTGCTCAGCGATAGGGACATCAGCTCGTCGTGCACGGCCGACGTGCGGGGTCGCAAGCCCGCGTGACGGCCGTGGTCGACGGGCCGGTGAGCCCGTCGACCACGGCCGGGGTGGTCAGCGGTCGAGGCGGGACATCCCGTCCGGGTGGTAGCGCTCGCCTGCGGCGGTGCCGGGCGGGAACTGCTCGGACAGCTCCGCGACGAGCTCCGGGCTGAGGGTGACGTGGGCTGCCTGGACGTTGGCCTCCACGCGCGCGATGCGGCGGCTGCCCGGGATCGGCAGGACGTCCTCGCCCTGGGCCAGCAGCCACGCCAGCGCCAACTGCGCCGGGGTGATCCCGAGGCGGTCCGCGTGCTCGCGCAGCGGCCGGGTCAGCTCGATGTTGCGCTGCAGGCTCTCCTCCTGGAACCGCGGGTACCGCTTCTTGCGGACCTCCAGGTTCTCCACGTCGGAGGCGCTGGTGAACGAGCCGGTGAGCACCCCGCGTCCCAGCGGGGAATAGGCCACCAGGCTCACGCCCAGCTCGCGGGTCGCCGGCAGCAGCTCGGCCTCCGTGTCGCGGGTGAACAGCGAGTACTCCTGCTGCACCGCGGTGATCGGGTGCACCTGGTGCGCGCGGCGCAACGTAGCGGCGCTGATCTCCGAGAGCCCGATGTGGCCGATCTTGCCCTCCGCGACCAGCTCGGCCATCGCGCCGACGGTGTCCTCGATGGGCGTGGTGCGGTCCAACCGGTGCAGGTAGTAGAGGTCGATGTGATCGGTGCCCAGCCGGGAGAGGCTGGCGTCCACGGCCTGCCGGACGTACTCGGGCTCGCCTCCGCCGGTCTCCTTGTTGGCGCCGAACTTGGTGGCAAGCACGACTTCCTCGCGGCGGTCGGCCAGCAGTCCGCTGATGAGCTGCTCGTTGTGGCCCTCGCCGTAGACGTCGGCGGTGTCGAGGAAGTTCACCCCGAGGTCGAGCAGCTCGTTGAGCAGCTTCGCCGATTCGGCGTCGTCGGCGGTGCCGTAGACGCCGGACAGGCCCATCGCGCCGTAGCCGATGGCGCTGACCTCGGGACCGTTGCGGCCGAGTCGGCGACGTGGGGGAGTGTCGGACACGGATCGACTCCTGATCGCGTAGGTGGTGGTGATCGCCAGCCTAGCCCTGGTAGTTAGCGGGGCTCACAATTTGGGACGTGGCGTCACAGCTCGAAGCCGGCGCGGCGCTCGGCGGGAACCAGGTCGACGTAGTCGGAGTGCTTGGCGATCCAGCCGCGCACGTACGGGCAGAACGGCAGCACGGCCAGCTCGCGACCCCGGACCTCGTCCAGCGCGGCGCGCACCAGCTTGCTCGCCAGGCCCTGACCGCTGTAACCGTCGTCGATCTCGGTGTGGGTGAACGAGATCTGCCCGGGCTTGAGCTTGTACTCGGCGAAGCCGGCAAGCTCCCCGCCGACGCGGACCTCGAAGCGGCTGGCGTCGGGGTTGTCCTTGATCTCGGGCTCGGTGCTCACCGCTGCTCTCCCGTCATTGGATGATGGTTCAACAATGATTGTGCATGCTTGGGCCGGCTGGAGGAGGCTGACGACGTGAGCAATGTCGAGAACGACCCCGACGAGCTGCGCTGCGGAGGCGTGACCACCGCTGTCGCGGAGCCCGAACTGCTGCGACCGCGCGAGGTTCCGCTCGGCGGTCCGCGCGCGATGCTGGTCGGCCGGACGCTGCCCAACCGCGACCGCCGGATGGTCGGGGCCTGGTGCTTCGCCGACTTCTACGGCCCGGCGGACATCTCGGGCCAGGCGGGGATGCAGGTCCCGCCGCACCCGCACACCGGCCTGCAGACCGTCAGCTGGCTGCTCGACGGGCAGGTCCTGCACCGGGACAGCGTGGGCAACACGCAGCTCGTCGAGCCGGGGCAGCTGAACCTGATGACCGCCGGCCAGGGCATCTCGCACTCCGAGGAGTCCCCGGCGGATCACTCGGCGATCCTGCACGGCGTGCAGCTGTGGGTCGCGCTGCCCGCCGACGAGCGGGGTGTGGACCCGCACTTCGAGCACCACGGCGACCTGCCTGTGATCACCACGCCGGAGGGCTCGGTGATGGTGCTGATGGGCTCGCTGCTCGGCGCGACGTCGCCGGCCAAGACCTACACCCCGCTGGTCGGCGCGGAGCTGACCATCAACCCCGGCGCGAGCATGCGCATCCCGGTCGAGCGGGACTTCGAGCACGCGGTGCTGGCGCTGTCGGACCTGGTGGTCGACGACCGGGAGGTGCGCACCGGCGAGATGCTCTACGTGGGGCAGGGCGGCGGCGACGTGACGATCGAGACAGTCGGGCCCGGTCGGGCGATGCTGCTCGGCGGCGTGCCGTTCGAGGAGGAGATCGTCATGTGGTGGAACTTCGTCGGCCGCACCCACGACGAGGTCGCCCGGGCCAGGGCTGAATGGGAGCAGGGCCGCGAAACCTCCGACGAGCGAGGGCGTTTCGGTGTCGTGCACGGATACGCCGCGCCCGCGCTGGCCGCCCCGGAGCTGCCCAACGTGGCGTTGCGGGCGCGCGGCCGAGTCCGAGATCGATCTTGATCGTCCCCCGGCGACCGGCCCGTGCCACCGCGTAGAGTCCGGGGAAAGTGTTCTGATGAAAGGAGCAGTTGCATGAGCAAGGGCCTGGAGATCCGCCTCGCGTCCCGTCCGCAGGGGTTGCCGACGATGGACAACTTCGACTTCGTCGAGGTGGAGGCTCCGCAGCCGGGTGACGGGGAAGTGCTGGTCCGCAACCTGGTCATGAGCGTCGACCCGTACATGCGGGGCCGGATGAACGAGGGCAAGTCCTACGTGCCGCCCTTCGAGGTCGGCGAGGCCCTCCAGGGCGGTGCCGTCGGTGAGGTCGTGAGCAGCAACGCCGAGGGCTACGAGCCCGGTGACCTCGTGCTGCACATGCTGGGCTGGCGCGACTACGCCGTCGTGCCCGTCAAGCACGCCACCAAGGTCGACGCGAACGTCGCACCGCCGAGCGCCTACCTCTACGTGCTCGGCATGCCCGGCATGACCGCCTACGCGGGTCTCGTCGAGGTCGCCGAGCAGAAGGAGGGCGACGTCGTGTTCGTCTCCGGCGCGGCGGGCGCGGTGGGCTCGCTGGCCGGCCAGATCGCCAAGCTGCGCGGCGCCAAGAAGGTCATCGGCAGCGCCGGTTCCCCGGAGAAGGTCAAGTACCTGCTCGACGAGGTCGGCTTCGACGCGGCGTTCGACTACCACGACGGACCCGTCCGCAAGCAGCTCAAGGAAGCCGCGCCCGAGGGCATCGACGTGTACTTCGACAACGTCGGCGGTGAGCACCTCGAAGCCGCGATCTCGGCGTTCAACGACTTCGGCCGCGCCGCCGAGTGCGGGATGATCTCGCAGTACAACAACGAGACGCCGCAGCCCGGCCCGCGCAACATGATGATGATCGTGCAGAAGCGCCTGAAACTGCGGGGCTTCATCGTCGGGGACCACGCCCACCTCAAGGACGCGTTCTTCAAGGAGGTCGGCGGCTGGCTGGCCGAGGGCAAGATCAACTACCGCGAGACGGTCGTGGAGGGCCTGCGCAACGCCCCCGACGCGTTCCTGGGCCTGATGCGCGGTGACAACACCGGCAAGATGCTGGTGAAGATCGCCTGATCAGCTCACTGGGCGGGGTGGTCGCGCAGCCACTCCGCCCAGGTGGTCCGGCCGTGCCGGTCGTTCGGGCACGTCCAGTCCGACGCGATGCGCCGCAGGCGTTTGGGGGCGGGAACGTGGAGCACGCGCGGCTTCGTCCCGCGCGCCTCCCGCCAGGCCGTCAGAGCCTGCTTCAGCGTGAGCACCTCGGGACCGCCGAAGTCCGGACGCCGCCCCGACGGTCCCTCGGTCACGCATCCCACGAGGTAGTCGGCGAAATCGCGCTCGTCGACCGGCTGCGTGCGCAGCTCGCCGGGCAGCGGGATGGCGGGAAGCCGTGCGGCGCGACCGAACATCCGGTCCAGCAACCAGTGGAACTGGGTGGCCCGCGCGATCGACCACGGCACGTCCGAGACGCTGACCAGCTCCTCGGCGGTGTGCTTGAGCCGCAGGTAGGGCAGCGCCGGTCGGTCGATGCCGACGATCGAGACGTAGACGAAGTGGCCGACGCCCGCGGCCGCGGCGGCTTCGATCAGCCGCGAGGTGCCGTCGACGTCGACGTCGGGTGGGCTGCGCCAGCAGTCGACCGGCAGCAGGTACCCGCGCTGCGCGCCCGGTGACCAGGTCGCCGCGTGTACCACGGTGCTCGCCCCGGCGACGAGTTCCTCGATGCCCGTGCCGACGGCCAGATCACCGGGCACCCATTCGACGTCGGCGTCCGTGGCCGGGTGGCGGGTGAGCACCCGAACCCGGTGCGTGGGCTTGAGCAGGCGAACCAGTTGGCGTCCCAGATGACCTGTGCCACCGGTGATCGCGACCGTTTCCACGGGCCGTCACCTCCTGGGATCGACGATCCCACTGGTGCGCGGGCTCCGCGAGCGGCGTCAGCTCCCCAGCAGCGGACCGGCGAGGCCGTCGACGACGCCCCCGACCAGCGGCAGCAGACCCGGCTTCGGCTCGGACGTCGTGCTGGGCTGGGACGGCTCCGTGGTCTGGCTCGGCTCGGAAGGCTGCGTCGGCTGGGAGGTCTCGGTCGGCTCCGAGGTCTGAGTGGGCTCGGAGGTCGGCGCCGGCTCCGAGGTCGGCGCCGGTTCGCTGGTCGCCGACGGGGTGCTCGTCGGTTCGCTCGTGGTCGACGGCGCGGAGCTGCGCGCGGTGGTCTCCTCGGAGGTCTCCGAGGTCGGCGCGGCGGGCTTCGGTCCCGCCATCGCCGGTGCGGTCGGTGCCGGTGGCGGCACGATCGGCACGACCGGGGGAGTGCCGGGGCTGGACTCGGGGTTCATCAACTGCGGCAGGTACTGCCGGGACGGCGCTGAGGCCTGGGCACGCGCGGCGTTGGCCGGTTCCGGCGTCGCCACTTCGTCCGCGCGCGTCTGCGAGTAGTGCGCGCTGGTGGCGGCGATGACGGCGAGCACCGCCGCGGTCGTGTAACCGAGCACCGGTGCGGTGTACCGCCACGCGGCGCCACGCCGGTGGCGTCCTCCGGATCGCGCCAACGACGACCTGCCCACTGCCACTCACCCCACTGCCGGTTGATCCGTTCCACTCGAAGACTCTCACCCGAACGAGTGAGAGTCGATCGAACCTTACGTCACCATCGCGCCCGTTCGCCAGCTCCGTCCTGAATCCTCCCGGACGCGGGACGAGGCGCGCTCTCCTCCGGATGGCGGGCACTCGGAAAGCAGCGGGGCGCGCGGTGTTCGGGGCGCTATGTTGCCGTCGAGCCGAACGAGAGGTGAGACGTGAAGCTGCTCGACGACGTCAGTGACGTGCTGCCCACCGACCGCGACGCGGCCACCTTGGTCGGACGCGTGCACGACCCGCAGGAGTCCGGCCCGGCGGTGGTCGCCGTGCGCGGCGACCAGCTCGTCGATCTCACCGACACCGTCCCGACGCTGACCGACCTGCTCGAGCACCGCGATCCCGTGGAGCTCGCCCGCACCGCCGCACCGCGCCAGAGCTGGCCGCTGGCGAGCGTGCTCGCCGCGCCGATCGACGGCGGGCCGGGACCGAGGTTGCTGGCGCCGGCGGACCTGCAGGTGCTCAAGGCGGCCGGGGTCACCTTCGTCAAGAGCATGCTGGAGCGGGTCATCGAGGAACGCGCCGCGGGCGACGTGACCCGGTCGGCGGAGATCCGCGAGCAGGTGGAGTCGGCGATCGGCGGGACCCTCGCCGCGATCCGGCCGGGCTCGGACGAGGCCCGCGCGGTCAAGGAAGTGCTGGTGCGCGACGGGCTCTGGTCGCAGTACCTGGAGGTCGGGCTCGGCCCGGACCCGGAGATCTTCACCAAGGCGCCGCTGCTGGCGGCCGTGGGCGCGGGAGCCGAGATCGGCATCGCGGAGGGTTCGGACTGGAACAACCCGGAACCCGAGGTGGCGCTGGCGATCCGCAGCGACGGCCGGATCGTGGCCGCGACGCTGGGCAACGACGTCAACCTGCGCGACGTCGAGGGCCGCAGCGCGCTGCTGCTGCCCAAGGCCAAGGACAACAACGCCTCAGCATCGCTGGGCCCGTTCCTGCGCCTGTTCGACGACGGGTTCGGCCTGGACGACGTGCGGAACCTGGACGTGCGGCTGGAAGTGCGGGGTGAGGACGGGTTCGTCCTCGACGGGCACAGCTCGATGCGCGAGATCAGCCGGGACCCCGAGGAGCTGGCCGCGTCCGCGCTGGGGCCGCACCACCAGTACCCGGACGGGCTGATCCTCTACACCGGCACCCTCTTCGCTCCCACCGAGGACCGGGGAGCGCCCGGCAAGGGCTTCACCCACCAGGTCGGCGATGTGGTGCGGATTTCCACCCCGAAGCTCGGCACCCTCGCCAACCGGGTCAACCGCAGCGAGCGGTGTCCGCAGTGGACCTTCGGCGTGCGCTCCCTGCTCGCCAACCTGGCCCACCGCGGACTGCTCTGACCCCCTTCTGACCCCCTGGAAAGCACCACCGGCCCGCGAAGGTGGGCCGGTGGTCCTCGCTTTAGTTGTGGTCGGACAGGCGCGCGCTGCGCTTCACCTGAGCGGCCACGTCGCGGAGCCCCCGCCGGGTGCTCATCGACCCGGTGCCCTCCAGCGCGTCGGTGAACATCACGAACCCCAGAACCAGAACCAGCAGCATTGCCACGACGACGACGAACACTTTTCCTCCCCTTTCCGATTGCGGTATCGAGCTCCCGCAATCCCTCGTTACTACTGGGACGCGCTTGACCCGCCAGCGTGGCGTCAAATCACCCGAATGTGACGCAGATCGCTGTCGGTGGTGGCGTCATGGCGTCCGGCAACGGGTGCATAGGATCGGTGCCGAGGACCGAACGGACGGTCCCGAAGCACTGCGACGAGGACTAACCTGGAGCCATGGCGACCACCCCGCCCGCGCCGTCATCACGACCCAACCCGGCGCAATGGGTCTGGTACGCCTTCGGCGGCAAGCTGCCGGACCGGTGCGCCGAGTGGGTGCTGCACGACGTCACCTGCCGCACCTGGGTGTTGCGGCACCTCGCCCGCGCCCTGACCCAGCTCGCCCCGTTCTGCGCCGTGCTGATGCTGCTGCCCGGTCCGATGTGGATCCGGTTGAGCTCGCTGGCCCTCGGCCTGCTGGTCGGGCTGTTCTACTCGGTCTGCTACATGGGCGAGACCGGTGAGCACCGCGCCATCAAGCACGGCTTCCCGCCCGGCGTCGCCCGCGACACCCGCACCATGCGCCGCGACGTCGACCGCGCCAACAAGCACGGTGTCGGCTACCGCCCCTGGTGGGAGTGACCCCGGCTTCTCCGCTGGCTACAATTCGTCACTTTGCGTGATCGCGCGGTCATTGCGGGTGTTCACCTGTGGGCCTACGTTCGGTTTCATCCGCCCGAGATCCGGCGGGAAGTCCGAGCGGGAGGGGCCTCGTCGATGCCCAACGTCGTTCGCGCAGCACTCGTGCAGGCCAAGTGGACCGGTGACACCGCGAGCATGGTCGACGCGCACGAGCAGCACGCCAGAGCCGCAGCCGCGCGGGGAGCGCGGATCATCGGCTTCCAGGAAGTGTTCAACGCCCCCTACTTCTGCCAGGTCCAGGAGGACGAGCACCACCGCTGGGCGGAGGCGGTGCCCGACGGCCCGACCGTGCAGCGCATGTGCGCGCTCGCCCGCGAGCTGTCGATGGTCGTCGTCGTGCCGGTCTTCGAGGTCGCCGGGCCCGGCTTCCGCTACAACACCGCCGCGGTGATCGACGCGGACGGCACCTATCTCGGCAAGTACCGCAAGCACCACCTGCCGCACCTGCCCGGGTTCTGGGAGAAGTTCTACTTCCGGCCCGGCAACCTCGGCTGGCCGGTCTTCGACACCGCGGTCGGACGCGTCGGGGTCTACATCTGCTACGACCGGCACTTCCCGGAGGGCTGGCGAGCGCTGGGCCTGGCAGGCGCCCAGATCGTCTACAACCCGTCGGCCACCAGCCGGGGCCTGTCGTCCTACCTGTGGAAGCTCGAACAACCGGCCGCCGCCGTGGCCAACGAGTACTTCGTCGCCGCGATCAACCGCGTCGGCGTCGAGGAGTACGGCGACAACGACTTCTACGGCACCAGCTACTTCGTCGACCCCTACGGCCAGTTCGTCGGCGACCCCGCCAGCGACACCGACGAAGAACTGCTGGTCCGCGACCTCGACCTGGACGTCGTCGAGGAGGTCCGCCGCAAGTGGGCCTTCTACCGCGACCGCCGCCCGGACGCCTACGGCCCGCTGACCCAGCCCTGAGGGAGCCCGCGATGCGCAGAACCGTCATCCGCGGTGGCCTGGTGATCACCGCGACCGAGGAGATCGAAGCCGACGTCCTGGTCGAGGACGACACGATCGTCGCCATCGCCACGCCAGGCGTGGCGCAGGACTGGACCGCCGACGCGGTGCTCGACGCCACCGGCCACTACGTCATCCCCGGCGGCGTGGACGCCCACACGCACATGGAGATGCCCTTCGGCGGCACCTACGCCGCCGACACCTTCGAAACCGGCACCCGCGCCGCGGCGTGGGGCGGCACGACCACCATCATCGACTTCGCCATCCAGCCCGTCGGCCGCACGCTGCGCGAAGGCGTGGAGGCCTGGCACGCCAAGGCCGACGACAACTGCGCCATCGACTACGGCTTCCACGGCATCCTCTCCGACGTCGGCGACGGCGTGCTCAAGGAGATGGACGCGCTGGTGGACGAGGGCATCACCAGCTTTAAGATGTTCATGGCCTACCCGGGCGTGTTCTACAGCGACGACGGGCAGATCCTGCGCGCCATGCAGCAGGCGGGCGACAACGGCGCGCTGATCATGATGCACGCCGAGAACGGCATCGCCATCGACGTCCTGGTCCGCCAGGCGCTCGACGCCGGCCACACCGATCCGAAGTACCACGGCCGCGTCCGCCATCCGCTGCTGGAGGCCGAGGCCACGCACCGAGCCATCCAGCTGTCCAAAGTGGCCGGTTCACCGCTGTACGTGGTGCACGTGTCGGCCACCGAGGCCGTCGCCGAGATCACCAGGGCCCGCCACGAGGGGTTCAACGTCTTCGGCGAGACCTGCCCGCAGTACCTGTTCCTCACCGTCGACGAACTCGCCGCGCCCGGGTTCGAAGGCGCCAAGTACGTCTGCTCGACGCCCCTGCGCCCGGCCGACCACCAGGCGTCGCTGTGGCGGGCGCTGCGCACCGACGACCTGTCGGTGGTCTCGACCGATCACTGCCCGTTCTGCTTCGCCGACCAGAAGGAGCTCGGGCGCGACGACTTCTCCAAGATCCCCAACGGCATCCCGGGGGTGGAGAACCGCCTGGACCTGCTGCACGACGCCGTGGTCGCGGGCCGGATCAGCCGCCGCCGGTGGGTCGAACTGGCCAGCACGGCCCCGGCGCGGATGTTCGGGCTGCACCCGCGCAAGGGCACCATCGCCCCGGGCGCCGACGCCGACATCGTCATCTACGACCCCGGCGCCGAGCAGGTGCTCTCGGCCGAAACGCACCACATGAACGTGGACTACAACGCCTACGAGGGCAGGCGGATCACCGGCCGGGTGCGCACGGTGCTGTCCCGGGGCGAGGTCATCGTGCACGACGGCGAGTACCACGGCCGGCCCGGCAGGGGCCGCTTCCTGCGCCGTGAATCCTGCGGATACCTGAGCTGAGGAGCGCGGCAATGGACTTCGGACTCGTGCTGCAGACCGACCCGCCCGCATCGGTGCTGGTCGACCGGATGCGGCAGGCGGAGGACCTGGGGTTCACCCACGGCTGGACGTTCGACTCCTGCGTGCTGTGGCAGGAACCGTTCGTCATCTACAGCCGGATTCTCGCCGCCACCCGGCGGCTGCGAGTCGGCACGATGGTGACCAACCCCAGCACCCGGGACTGGACGGTGACCGCCTCCCTGTTCGCCACCCTCAACGACATGTTCGGGCCGCGCACCGTCTGCGGCATCGGCCGCGGGGACTCCGCGGTGCGCGTCACCGGCGGGAAACCCACCACCCTGGCCACCCTCGGCGAGGCGATGGCGGTGATCAAGGACCTCGCCGAAGGCCGCGAGGCCTTGCTGAACGACACCCCGGTGCGGCTTCCGTGGGTCCGCGACGGGCGGCTGCCGGTGTGGATGGGCGCCTACGGGCCGAAAGCCCTGGAACTGGCCGGGCGCCAGGCCGACGGGTTCATCCTGCAACTCGCCGACCCGTACCTGACCCGGTGGATGGTCGAGCACGTCCGCGACGCGGCGGAGCGGGCCGGACGAGATCCGGGGGAGGTCACGGTGTGCGTGGCGGCTCCGGCCTACGTCGGTGACGACCTCGCGCACGCGCGCGAGCAGTGCCGGTGGTTCGGCGGCATGGTCGGCAACCACGTCGCCGACCTCGTCGCCCGCTACGGCGACGCCGGGGACGCCGTGCCGGCCGCCCTCACCGACTACGTCAAGAACCGCGGCGGCTACGACTACTCGCACCACGGCCGCGCGGGCAACCAGAGCACCGAGTTCGTCCCCGACGAGATCGTCGATCGGTTCTGCCTGCTCGGCCCGGCCTCCGCGCACGTGGGCCGGCTCGCCGAACTCCGCGAGATCGGCGTGGACCAGTTCGCCGTCTACGCCATGCACGACGCGATCGACGACACCGTGCGCGCCTACGGGGAGAAGATCATCCCCGTGCTCGGCTGAGCTGATCCGCGTGGTTGCCCGGCTGCGGCGGCAGTCACACGGGTGCCGGTTTGTAGAGTTCCGCTCGATCTAGCGGTCCCGCGCTGCGGGTGGAACAGGAAGGCTCGTCATGCGGCAGGGACTGGGCTCGAAGCTGGGCATCGGCTGGCAGCTCCACGGCGACGGCGGAACACCGCGCCCCGGCGAGGCCGTCGCGCCGGACGAACGGCTCTCGTGGAGCTGGACGATCGGGCTCGGTGCCCAGCACGTGGTGGCGATGTTCGGCGCGACCTTCGTCTTCCCGGTCCTCATGGGACTCGACCCGAACCTGGCGATCATGGTCTCGGGCGTGGCCACGATCCTGTTCCTGCTCATCGTGCAGGGCAAGATCCCCAGCTACCTCGGCTCCAGCGCCTCGTTCGTCGGGGCCGTGACCGTCATCCGCGCCGGAGGCGGGGACAGCTCGGCGGTCACCGGCGCGATCCTGATCTGCGCGCTCGTGCTGGGTGCGGTCGGGGTGATCGTGCACTTCGCGGGGGCGGCGGCGATCCACCGGATGCTGCCGCCGGCGGTCTCGGGTGCGGTGGTCATGCTGATCGGCTTCAACCTCGCGCCCGTGGTCGCCGAGACCTACTGGCCGCAGGACCAGTGGGTCGCGCTGATCACGATGGTGATCGTGCTGGCGGCCAGCGTGCTGCTGCGCGGCTTCTGGGGGCGCGTCGCCGTCTTCCTCGGCCTGGTCGGCGGGTACGCGTTGTCGTGGGCGTTCGACGCGGTCTTCGGCCCGATCACCGCGCCCGACGCGGACGGCAACGTCAGCACCCACCTGAGGCTGGACCTCAGCGGTGTGGCCGACGCGCCCTGGTTCGGGCTGCCGCAGTTCCACGCGCCCTCGTTCGACCTGGCCGCGATCATCGTCGTGCTCCCGGCCGTCATCGCGCTCATCGCCGAGAACACCGGGCACGTCAAGGCCGTCGAGCAGATGACCGGCAGCCGGCTGGACGGCAGCCTCGGCCGCGCGATCTTCGCCGACGGGTTCGCCAGCGCCCTGTCCAGCGCCGTCGGCGGCCCGCCGACCACGACCTACGCGGAGAACATCGGCGTCATGGCCGCCACCCGCGTGTACTCGACCGCCGCCTACTGGGTGGCGGCGATCGTGGCCATCGCCTTCGGGCTGTGCCCGAAGTTCGGCGCGGTCATCGCCGCCACGCCCGGTGGCGTGCTCGGCGGCATCACCGTGGTGCTCTACGGGATGATCGGCCTGCTCGGCGCCAAGATCTGGGTGGAGAACCGGGTGGACTTCGCCGACCCGGTCAACCTCCTGCCCCTGGCCGCCGGACTGGTCGCCGGCATCGGCGGGGTGTCGTTGCAGATCACCCCGTCGTTCGAGTTCAGCGGCATCGCCCTGGGCACGGTGGTGACGCTGGCCGGCTACCACCTCCTGCGCGCGGGCGTGGCGCGCAGGAACTAGACGTCCACTTCCGGCGTGCGGACCACGACTTCCTGCGCGGAGATCGGCCGGCCCGGGAGCGGGCGGCTGTTGTCGGCGCGCAACCCGTCGAGCAGCACCGCGATGTAGCGGGCCGGGGCCACCGTGCGCAGCTCCTCGGGCAGCGCCTGCACGCCCTGCAGCGCCAGCGAGCTCAGCACGGCGATGTCGCCGGTGCTGATGTCGTCGCGCAGCGTCCCGTCGGCCTGAGCCCGCTTGACCAGGTCGTCGACCAGCGCCATGAACTCGTTGTTCACGGCCTCGGTGTTGGGGTCGGCGTTGATAAGCGCCCGCGCTCTGGAGGACAGGACGGTCAGCCGGACCACGGTGCGCAGCGCCATGCCGCGGTGCAGGATCTGGCTGAGCGCGCGCCACGCGTCGGGCTCCTGCTCGATGGTCGCGCGGGTGTCTTCCAGCACGGAGCTGAAGGCGTCGTGGGCGACGGCCCGGATCAGCGAGTCCCGATCGGGGAAGCGGCGGTAGAGGGTGCCGACCCCGACACCGGCGGTTCGGGCGACTTCCTCCATGGGTACCTCGGTACCGCGTTCGGTGAACACGGCCTGGGCGGCGGTGATGATCCGGTCCCGGTTTCGGCGTGCGTCTGCGCGCAGTCGCGGCGTCGTTTCGGTGGTCATGATCCTCGATTCGGCCCTGTTGTGCTTCGGGCGGATTGTCGCATGCCGGGTACTCCGTTAAGGGGATGAGCGACGTCCATTTTGCTTCGCCGGGCGAACGATCGCACTACCTGCGACGTTCGCCCGAACGTGGCTGACTCCGCGGCTGCGGTGATCGGCTGTTCGAGTGTCGTACACATTACATCTGCCTGGTTTGGGAAGTCCCGAAACACGGCCGTAGGATTGGTTCGTACCGGGTTATTACCCAAACCTTCTTCCGATCGACCCGCTTGGGCGGGTATGTGCGTGCGCGCGTTCGGAAGGCGGGGCGGACAGTGGAAGGGAGGCAAGTAAGTGGCAACGGTGTGGGTGGCCCTGGCGGCCGAGGCGATCGTTCTTCTGGGTGCGGCCGGAGCGCTGACCAGCTGGGTCAGGCGTTCGGACGAGACCCCGGACCAGGTCATCGAGCCCGCCGGGCAGATCGCCTGAGGCAAGCGCGCGCACGGGCTTGCTCCCGCTCGGGACAAGCCCGTGAAGCTTTTCCAATCGTTCTGGGAACGCAGTTCGTTACAGGTTCCGGCGCAATTCCGCGCCTCTTTTCCGCGACCGGTCGAGCACCTCCCGGTGAATTGCGGGATTCCTGATCTCCTCCTCGCACCCCGTGGTGTGCGGCACTGCTGTGCGCCCGGTCGCAGATCGCCCGATAGGCTGGTGAGCACCAACGACCGGCTTCACCGATCGGGAAGGCATCCGTGACCTCTCCACACACGCCCAGCAGCCCGGACACCCCGACGACGCCCGCTGCGGGGCCGGGGAGCGGACGAGGTGGCGCGTCGGTGCTGCAGAACTACCGGACCTTCTTGCAGCGCGCGGTGAGCAAGCCCGGCCAGGTCGGTGCCGTGGCGCCCAGTTCGCCGCACCTGGCGCGCGAGATCGCCTCCGTGGTGCCGCGCACCGGTAGTCCCGTGGTCGTCGAGCTCGGACCCGGCACGGGTGCCCTGAGCGCCGCCATCGCCAACCGGCTTCCCGCGGGTGGCCGGCACGTGGCGATCGAGCTGGACTCGGGCATGGTCGAACACCTCAACCGCGCACTGCCGTGGCTGGAGGTCATCCAGGGCGACGCCTCGCACCTTGGAGCGCTGCTGTCGGCCGCGGGCATCGACCGGGTCGACGCCGTGGTCAGCGGCCTGCCGTGGTCGATCTTCCCGGCCAAGCTGCAGCACGACATCCTGCAGCAGGTCGGCTCGGTGCTCACCCCCGGTGGCGCGTTCACGACCTTCGCCTACCTGCACGCCCTGGGCATGTCCGGCGCCCGCCAGTTCCGCCGCCGCCTCGACGTCAGCTTCGACGAGGTCATCACCTCCCGCACGGTCTGGCGCAACATGCCTCCAGCAAGGACCTACGTCTGCCGCAGGCCGAACCTCCCCTAAGACAAATCACCGTCAGGCAAGCACCGAAGGTGCTTTCTCGGTACCCCACCTGAGCAACCGGCACCGCCGCGGGTTCTGACACGTCTTCTGGTGAGGACAGCCGACGTGTCGTGTATTGGCATACATAAGCCTCGGCTCCCGGAGCCAGAAGGCGTGTCAGGTTCCGCTACCCGCACCGCCAAGCAACAAGACCACAGAGTCTTGTCAGTGAACGAAAGAACGGGCCCGGCTGGAGCTTGTGACTCCAGCCGGGCCCGTTCTTCACTGTCCTGCCAGGATAAAGCAGGGGATCAGGAGCGGATCGTCTTGCGGAGGACGTACTGCAGGATGCCGCCGTTGCGGTAGTAGTCCGCTTCACCGGGGGTGTCGATGCGGACCTTGGCGTCGAACTCCACCTGGGAGCCGTCGGCCTTGGTGGCGGTGACCTTCACGGTCTCCGGGGTCTCACCGTCGTTGAGCTTGGTGATGCCGGAGAAGTCGAAGGTCTCGGTGCCGTCCAGGCCCAGCGACTTGGCCGAGGAGCCCTCCGGGAACTGCAGCGGGATGACGCCCATGCCGATGAGGTTCGAGCGGTGGATGCGCTCGAAGGACTCGGCGATGACGGCGCGCACGCCCAGCAGGCGGGTGCCCTTGGCGGCCCAGTCGCGGGACGAACCGGAGCCGTACTCCTTGCCGCCCAGCACGACCAGCGGGGTGCCCTGCGCGGCGTAGTTCTGCGCGGCGTCGTAGATGAACGCCTGCGGAGCGCCTTCCTGGGTGAAGTCCCGGGTGTAGCCGCCCTGCACGTCGTCCAGCAGCAGGTTGCGCAGCCGGATGTTGGCGAAGGTGCCGCGGATCATCACCTCGTGGTTGCCCCGTCGGGAACCGTAGGAGTTGAAGTCCTTGCGGTCGATGCCGTGCTCCGACAGGTACTGGCCCGCGGGGGAGTCCGGCTTGATGGCACCGGCCGGGGAGATGTGGTCGGTGGTGACCGAGTCGCCCAGCAGCGCCAGCACGCGGGCACCGGAGATGTCGGTGACCGGGGCCGGGTCCATCTGCATGCCCTCGAAGTACGGGGGCTTGCGGACGTAGGTGCTCTGCGCGTCCCACTCGAAGGTCTCGCCCTCCGGGGTGGGCAGCGCGCGCCAGCGCTCGTCACCCTTGAACACGTCCTGGTAGGAGGACGTGAACATCTCGTTGGTGATCGCCGAGTCGATGGTCTGCTGGACCTCCTGCGGCGACGGCCAGATGTCGCGCAGGTACACCGGGTTGCCCTCGGTGTCGTTGCCCAGCGGGTCGTTCTCGAAGTCGAAGTCCATCGTGCCCGCGAGGGCGTAGGCGATGACCAGCGGCGGCGAGGCCAGGTAGTTCATCTTGACGTCGGGGTTGATCCGGCCTTCGAAGTTCCGGTTGCCCGACAGCACCGAGGTGACGGTGAGGTCGTTCTCCTGCACGGCGGCGGAGATCTCCTCCGGCAGCGGGCCGGAGTTGCCGATGCAGGTGGTGCAGCCGTAACCGACCAGGTGGAAGCCGAGCTTCTCCAGGTACGGCCACAGGCCGGCCCGCTCGTAGTAGTCGGTGACGACCTGCGAGCCCGGGGCCATGGAGGTCTTGACCCACGGCTTGCGGGTCAGGCCCTTGTCGACCGCCTTCTGCGCGAGCAGCGCGGCACCGAGCATCACCGAGGGGTTCGAGGTGTTGGTGCAGGAGGTGATCGAGGCGATCACCACGGCACCGTGGTCGAGCTCGAACTCGCCCAGCTCCTCGGAGGCGATCTTGACCGGCTTGGAGATCCGGCCGTTGGAGCCGTTGGCCGCGGAGACCAGCTCCGGCTTGGCGTGCGGGCTGATCGACGTCGGGTCGCTGGCGGGGAAGGACTCCTCGCCGGCCTCGTCGAGGGCCGCGTCATCGGTGGGCGCGGCGGTGTAGTCGGTCAACGCGGTGCGGAACGACTGCTTGGCCTCGGAGACCACGATGCGGTCCTGCGGGCGCTTCGGGCCGGCGATCGACGGGACCACGGTGGACAGGTCCAGCTCGAGGTACTCGGAGTACTCCGGCTCGTGGTCGGCGTCGTGCCACAGGCCCTGCTCCTTGGCGTAGGCCTCGACCAGGGCGACCTGGTCGGCCGGACGACCGGTGAGCTTGAGGTAGCGGACGGTCTCGTCGTCGATCGGGAAGATCGCGGCGGTGGAACCGAACTCCGGGCTCATGTTGCCGATGGTGGCGCGGTTGGCCAGCGGCACCGAGGCCACACCCGAGCCGTAGAACTCGACGAACTTGCCGACGACGCCGTGCTTGCGCAGCATCTCGGTGATCGTGAGGACGACGTCGGTGGCGGTGGCACCGGCGGGGATCTCACCGGTGAGCTTGAAGCCGACCACGCGCGGGATGAGCATCGACACGGGCTGGCCGAGCATCGCGGCCTCGGCCTCGATGCCGCCGACGCCCCAGCCCAGCACGCCCAGGCCGTTGACCATGGTGGTGTGGGAGTCGGTGCCGACGCAGGAGTCGGGGTAGGCCTGGCCGTTGCGCGACATCACGGTGCGGGCCAGGTGCTCGATGTTGACCTGGTGCACGATACCGGTGCCCGGGGGGACGACCTTGAACTCGTCGAAGGCGCCCTGGCCCCAGCGCAGGAACTGGTAGCGCTCCTTGTTGCGGCCGTACTCGAACTCGACGTTGCGCTCGAAGGCGTCGGGCCTGCCGAACACGTCGATGATCACCGAGTGGTCGATGACCAGCTCGGCCGGCGCCAGCGGGTTGACCTTGGAGGTGTCGCCGCCGAGGTCGGCGACGGCCTCACGCATGGTGGCGAGGTCGACGACGCAGGGAACGCCGGTGAAGTCCTGCATGATCACCCGGGCGGGGGTGAACTGGATTTCGGTGGCGGGTTCCGCCTTGGAGTCCCAGCCGGCCAGCGCGCGCACGTGGTCGGCGGTGATGTTGGCACCGTCTTCGGTGCGCAGCAGGTTCTCCAGGAGGATCTTGAGGCTGTAGGGCAGCCGCTCGGCACCTTCGACGGCGCTGAGCCGGAACACCTCGTAAGAGGCGTCGCCGACGTTCAGCGTGCCGCGTGCGCCGAAGCTGTCCTTGCTCGCAGGTGCAGTCACGTTCAACTCCATCTCGCGACGGGCGCAAGTTCGGGAACGATTGCGAGTCTCGCGCACGTCAGCTGAGCGTGCGCGGGGACTCGCGCTCTTCACCGCTAACAGTACGCGTGTCCTATAAAGCCGCTCAACAAAGGGTGACCTGACTGTCGATCGCTTGTGCGCGTTTCGTCAAAAAGCGCGAGTGTTTCCACAGCGGGACGCGGCGTTTTCGGTTCTGGGACACCGGGGAGGCCGAAGTTTGCCGTCGCCGGGCCCCGCGAGCGCGAATGTGCCGCCGTCCGGCGGTGTGGCACGCCAGTCCCGGAGTTGCGGTTCGGCGTGCTTCGATGTGCCCGTGCGCTCACCGACTCGTGATCCCCGCGCCGTCGGCCTGCCGGTGGCCGTGGCCTCCGCGATCTTCTTCGGCGGATCGGGACCGTTCGCCAAACCGCTGATCAACGCCGGGCTGAGCCCGCTGCACGTGGCCTGGTTGCGGCTGGCCGGGGGAGCGCTGCTCCTGCTGCCGGTCCTGCTGCGCCACCTGCCGGTGCTGCGCCGCGCCCCGCGCCTGATCATCGGCTACGGCTTGTTCTCCGTCGCCGGGGTGCAGGTCTGCTACTTCGCCGCGATCGCGACGATCCCGGTCGGCGTGGCGCTGCTGATCGAGTTCCTGGGCCCGGTGCTGGTGCTGGGCTGGATCCGGTTCGTCCGCCGCGCACCGGTGAGCCGCTCCGCGGTGATCGGCGTGCTGCTCGCGGTGGTCGGCCTGGCGTGCGTGGTCGAGCTGTTCTCGGGGCTGAGCTTCAACCCGTTGGGCCTGCTGCTGAGCCTGGGTGCCGCTGCGTGCCAAGCCACCTACTTCCTGCTCTCGGATTCGACGGCGGACGTCGACCCGTTCGCGCTGGCCGGTTTCGGCCTGCTGCTGGGAGCCGTGGTGGTCACCGCGATCGCGAGGCCTTGGGAGATGGACTTCGGGCTGCTGGCGGGTCAGGTGGAGCTGGCCGGGCACCACGTCCCGGCGATGGCGGCCGTCGGGTGGGTCGTCGTCGGGTCCACCGTGCTGGCCTACCTCACCGGGATCGTCGCCGTGCGCCTGCTGTCCCCGCAGGTCGCCGGCGGCGTGGCGTTCCTCGAGCCGGTGGTGGCCACGCTGCTGGCGTGGGTGCTGCTGGCGGAGGCGTTGGGAACGCCGCAACTGGTGGGCGGAGCGCT
Organism: Saccharopolyspora terrae; assembly: GCF_004348435.1. Taxonomy (NCBI): domain Bacteria; kingdom Bacillati; phylum Actinomycetota; class Actinomycetes; order Pseudonocardiales; family Pseudonocardiaceae; genus Saccharopolyspora; species Saccharopolyspora terrae. The sequence goes on from NZ_SMKS01000016.1 coordinate 80,296, forward strand.
GATCCTGGTGGGCGCCTACGTCGCGCAACGCGCGGCGCCCTCCGACCGCGACGCGGGTGCGATGACCGGCCCGGTCGGTTCGCCCGCGCCGTGACTCAGGCGGTGCGCAGCGCTGACTTGACCAGGTGCACGACCAGCGTCTCGATCAGCGCGATGGCCGCTGCGGTGAGGATGGTGGTCAGGAATGCAGGCATCGGTGGCGTCCTCGTCCAATCAGTGGTGCTTCGACGCCTCCGACTCTGGGGCAGCCGGGTTAGCCCGGTTCGGAAGCCAGGTGGCCGACGGGTGAACCCGCACCCAATTCCGCAGGTCGGGGCAGGAACGAGCGTCCCACCGGCCACATCTGCCACACCCGCATCGCCAGAGCGACGGCCACCGAGACGCCGAGCGCGATGGCCCACTGGTGCGGCAGCAGCGGGCTGCTGCCGAAGAACTGGCTGACCCCGGGGAGCTGCACCAGCGCGAACAGCACCACCACCGAGCCCGCCGCCGCCAGCACCACCAGCGGCGTGCGCCCGCGCGAGGTCAGGGTCTGCGCCAGCTGTGCCGACACCAGCGCGACCAGCCCGGCCGTGCGGGCCTGCGCGGCGGTGGCCAGCGGCCGGGTCAGCGTCCAGGCCAGCCCCGCCGCCGAGGCGGTGGCCACGGCCCGCGCGCCCACCTCGCGCGCGAGCGCGGAGCCCAGAGATGCCTCCGGTCCCTCGGCCAGCAGCTTCTCGGGGGTCCGGTCGGCCGGTGGCCGCACCGCGATGGCGATCGTGGGCAGCACGTCGGTGAGCATGTTGACCACCAGCAGCTGCCGGGCGTTGAGCGCGGCCGACGGGCTGATCAGCCCGGTGCCCAGCGCGTAGCCGATCTCGCCGAGGTTGCCGCCGAGCAGCACCGCGAGCGCCTCGCGCACCGAGGTCCACATGCCGCGGCCCTCGACGATGCCGTCGGTGAGCGTTTCGATGCGGTCGTCGGCGACCACCAGGTCGGCGGCGTCGCGGGCCGCCGCCGTCGCGCGCGAACCGAACGCGATCCCGACGTGCGCGAGGTTGATCGCGGGCACGTCGTTGGCGCCGTCGCCGGTCATGGCCACCACCCGTCCGGCGTCGCGCAGGCAGCGCACGATGCGCGCCTTCTGCGCCGGGGTGACCCGCGCGAACACCGCGATCTTGGGCGCCTCGCCCGCCAGCTGCTCGTCGTCGAGCGCGTCGAGCTCGGCTCCGGACAGCACCCGCTTGTCGCCGAGCATCCCCAGCTCAGCGGCGATGGCCTCGGCGGTGCTCGGGTGATCACCGGTGATCATGATGACGTCGACACCCGATCGCCCCAGCTGTTCCACGGCCTCCGCGGCGGTGGCGTGCACGGGATCGGCCAGGCCGAGCAGGCCGACGAGCTCGAGTTCGTCCACATCGGACTCGGTGAGCTCGTAGTCCTCGCCCACCCGGCGCTCGGCGACGGCCAGCAGCCGGAAACCGCGCAGCGCCAGGCGTTCGACCTCGGCCTCGACGTCGGCGCGCGCCGCCGCGTCGAACGACCCGTGGCCCCGCCAGCTCGCGCACTTGTCCAGCACCACTTCCGGGGCGCCCTTGACCGACACCAGCCGGTCGGTGTGCACGGCGTGGAAACCGCGTGACGGTTCGAAGGGCAGCTCGGCGAGCACCTCGCCGTCGGCGGCCAGCCCGATCTCGCAGGCGCCGTCGAGCACCGCGCGGTCGGTCAGGTGCGGCAGCGGGTGATCGTCCTGCGGGCGCGGAGTGGCGCGCAGGGCGGCGGCCACGACCTCCCGGTGCGCGCTCTCCAGCTCGTGCACGCCGCGGGATCGGCGACCGTCGGACACCTCGCCCAGCGCGATCCGGCCCTGGGTGAGCGTGCCGGTCTTGTCGAAGCACAGCGCGTCGACCCGGCCGAGCGCCTCGATGGTGGCGGGGCTGCGCACCAGCACGCCGCGCTTGGACATCCGGCGCGCGGCGGCGAGTTCGGCGAGGGTCGCCACGAACGGCAAGCCCTCCGGCACCGCGGCCACCGCCAGTCCGACCGAGCGCGCCACGGTCTGACCCATCGGCACCCCGCGCAGCAGGTCGGAGGCGAACAGCAGCGCGCCCGCGCCGACGGAGACCGGCAGCACCTTCTTGGTCAGCTCCGCCAGCCTCGCTTCGACACCGGTGGAATCGTCGGTGCCGGTGACCTGAGCGGTGGTGCGGCCGAGCTCGGTGTGCGAACCGACCGCGACGGCCACCGCGACGCCGGTACCGCTGGCGATGACCGTGCCCTGGTAGAGCATGCAGGTGCGGTCGGCGACCGCGGGCGCGGTGGTGGGAGCGGCGGTCTTGGCGACGAGGTGGGATTCGCCGGTCAGCCCGGACTCGTCGACCTCCAGCGACTCCACCGACAGCAACCGGCAGTCCGCCGGAACGCCGTCACCGGCGCGCAGCTCGACGACGTCGCCGGGGACGAGCTCGTCGGACGAGACGATGTCGGTGGTGCCCCCTCGGCGTCGTCGCGCCGGTGTCCGGCCGGAGGCCAGCAGCTTGCTGAGCTCGCGGTCGGTGGCGGCGCGCTGGACGCCGTCGATGAGCGCGCTGGCCAGCAGCACTCCGCAGATCAGCCCGGCGTCCACGACCGACCCGAGTCCCGCGGAGATCACCGCTCCCGCGCCGAGCACGGGCGTGATCGGGGTGATCAACCCCTCGATGGTCGCCGCGAACACGCCCACCGGAGCGTGCCCGTCGTCGGAGGGGCGGTGCCGCTCGGCGGCCGAGGACGCGGAGAGCCCCCGCTCGGAGGTGTCCAGTGTGGACAGAACGGTGGTGGCGGGCATCGCGTGCCACGGCGTGCGCTCGCGGGGGAGCGGTGGCGGCCTGGTGGTGACGCGCAGGGCGACCCAGGCGCCGGTCCCGTAGGCCGCCAACGTCGCGGCGTGCACCGGCATCGAAGCGCGGGCGGGGGCGCCGGCGGCCGGGCCGAACGCGGCGAACAGCGCGCCCAGCAGCGCGCCCGCCGCCGAGATGCCCGCTGCGTACCTGCTCGCCGACCTGGCCTCCCCGGCGGAGCCCAGGAGCAGGTCGAGAACCGCTGCGCTAGGGCAGATCACGTCCGCCGCCCAGGCGGCTGGGTCCGAAGTGGACAGGCTGATGCCCAGGTCCGCGGCGGACAGGCCGTCTCCCTCGAGGTGCGAGACCACCGCGACGACGGCTCCGTCGTCCTGGAGCGCCCGCACCGAGTCGACCAGCTCCGCACCGCCCGGCACCGCGCCGTCGACGGGCAGCCTGCGCTCCAGGCCGGACCCGGTCACGAGCACGTCGGAGGCGACCGATCGCGCGGTGTCGACCAGGGCCTCGGCGAGCGGGTCGAGCTCGTCGACCACCACCACGAGCGCCACCGTCCGTCCATCGTGGACCATATCGAGAACCGTCGCGCCACAGGCGATTTCGGCCTTCGCCGCGCGGCGTACCTGCGGCGGGTGGGCCGAGGTGTCCAGCAGGGCGACCGACCAGCTCCCGCTGCTGCGGTGCGCGGTGGGATCGGCGGGGTCGACGAGCTCGCCCGCGCGGGAGAACAGCTCCGCGGAGTCGGCGTCGTCGTCCAACGGGATCACCGAGTCGACCACGCGCCGCCCGGTCAGCAGGGCGGGGGCGTCGAAGACGACCGCGTCCACGCGGTCCAGCAGCCGCAGCGCGTCCGGTTCGAGCACGAGCGCGCCCCGCGAGGCCAGCGACGTGCTCAAGGTCGTCGCGAAGGCCTCGCGCCCGCCGGCGGCGGGCTTGGGCACGGCGGCCAGCAGCGCGGCCAGCGCGCGTTGCGGAGCGCGCGACAGCGCGTAGACGGTGACCGCACCGCCCAGCGCCGCACCGCCCGAGGCGTTGGCGACCCGCTCCACGGGCCCGTCGGGAACCGGGCGGGGACGAGGTCGGTGCGCGAGCGCGGGGCAGGCGTGCGGCAGCGCGCCCTCCCAGTGCTGCCAGGCCTGGTGGCGCGCGAGCGTCTCGCGCGCGGAGCAGAAGCGCCCGCACAGATCGGTCAGCGCCCCCAGCGGTCGGCCGGCCAGGCCCTGCCCGGCGGCGCCGCCCAGCGCCAGCGCCAGGTCCAGCGGTCCGCGCCCGATCACGCGCTGCAGGCCGCCGCGCATCCACGGCACCGAGTCGACCAGCGACACCGCGGCGGGCACCAGCGGCGAGACCAACCTCCCGGGCAGCAGCGCGCCCAGTCCCGCGTAGCCCAGGCCCAGCGCGCTCACGGCCAACGCGCCGGCGTCGCGCAGCACGGCCTCGGCGTTGCCCGGGTGCCGACGGCTGCGGGGCGCCACGTCCTGGTCTCCCAGCCCGAAACCGGTCTCGACCTCGCCGATGATCCGCGACGGCTCGGTGAGGTCGGGCAGTTCGGGGTCGTGCTCGACGACCACCCGCCCGAGCACCCCGTTGACCTCGGCGCTGCGCACCCCGGCGAGCTCGTTCAACCGGCGCTGCACCTCGCGGACGGCGTCGTCGTTGCCGGGCAGGTGCGCGCCCCGCATCTCCAGATGGCTGCGCTCGCGTCCGCGCCAGACGCGGCGGTCACCGGGTGAGGTGGTGGCCGTGCGGGCAGCCTGCACCACCGGTGCGGCGACTTCGGCGGCTTGCGACAGCAGCCAGCGCAGCATCGGCATCCCCTGCGCGATCAGGCCGACTCGTCGCCCTGGCGCGCGTTGCGCTGCACCACGGCCGCTCCGATGCCGATCGCCGCGGCGACGGGCCACTCGATGACGCTCAGCGCCGCCGCGGCCGTCAGCCCGGTGTAGAACAGCAGCTGGTCGCGGGAGGGGAGCGCTCCGCGCACGGCGGTCACCGTCGAGGCGACCTCGTTGCGTCCGGGGATCTCGGGAAGCGGGATGTGCGTGGTGTGCAGCTGCGCGGTCACGTACGGCACGGGGATCGACGCACCTGATGAGGTCGCGGGCTGCTGCGACGTCGACTCGGTGCGCGCTGGCGTCTTGGCCGTCGAGGACGTCTTCGTGGTCGAGGACGCCGACGAGCGTCCCTGCTTCGACGTCGGCCGCCTCCGGCTTCGCTGCGCGGATCCGGTGCTGGTGGTGGGCATGGCGACGACCTCCTAGCGGAAGCGACAACCAGTCAATGCTACGACGAACGGAGCATGGATGTCGGATGAACGGCCCAGCTGGAGCCGTCTCGGTCGATCAGGCCGCGAAGGCGTCGTCGCGCACGGCGGAGCGGTAGCGCTGTGCCACGAGGTCGATCACCGCCGGGTGGACGCCGATCGGATCGGCGACCCCGGCGACCGGGAGTTCGGCGAGACGGCGGTGGAACAGCCCCGGTGCCAGCAGGTAGGGCGCGATGAAATCGCCCGGGCCGCACACCGCTTCGGTCGCCGGGCTCGCCGTGGTGATGTAGCTGGGCGTGAGCCACTGCCCGCAGCGCCGACCCAGCAGCCGGGCGGCGGTGCGCACGTCCGACAGCGCGCGCTCGTCGGAGGAGCCCGCAGCCGAGAACAGCACGCGGTCGCCCGGCCGCCACCCGGCCGCGCGCAGCCGGTCCCGCAGCGCTTCGGTGATCTCCGGTGCCGGGCCCAGCGGCTCGGTGATCGTCACGTCCTCGCGACCGGTGGCCTCGATCTGCTCGGGCAGGTCGACGCGCACGTGGTAACCGGCCGCCAGGAACGCGGGCAGCGCCACGACCGGACCGGGGACGGACGCCAGCGCTTCGGCCACGGTCGGGCCGATCACGTCGACGTAGCCGACGCGCACCGGCACGTCCAGGCGCGCCGAAGTGGCCTCGGCCAGCTGCTCGACCACCCTCGGGCCTCCGGGGTCGCGGGTTCCGTGGGCGACCAGCAGCAACGGCGGGTTCACAGGGGATCGGCGCATCGCGGGGAGTCCCTCATCGGTTCCAGCGGAAGTCGGTATCCGCGTTTGATCACGGTCTGCACCAGCTGCGGCGTGCCCAGCGCCGAGCGCAGCCGGGCCACGGCCTGCTCGACCGCGTGCTCGTCGGCGGCCCCTCCGGCGCAGTGCAGCGCCTCGGCCAGCGCGCGCCGCGAGACCACTCGGCCCGGTCGTTCGGCCAACGCCCGCAGCAGCGTTGTGCCCTGCGGGGACAGCTGTTTGACCTCGCCGTCGAGGATGGCGGCGTGCCCGCGCAGCTGGAGGTCGTGCCCGGCCACCGGCAGCGTCGGCGAACGCATCGGCAGCGTCTCGCACAGCGCGCGCACCAGCGCGCCGATGCGGAAGCGCTCCGGGATCACCGCCGCCACGCCGTGATCGGCCAGCGGCGCGTGCGTCACCGGACCCACGCAGGCCGCCAGCACCGGTCCGCGCAGAGCGGTCAGCAGCTCCTCGCGGCAGCCGCGCTCGGCGGCCAGCGACAGCAGGCTCGCCGCCGCGGGGGCGCTGGTGAAGGTCACCGCGTCGATCTGCTGCGCGCACACCGCGGACAGCAGGTTCTCCAGCGCGGTGATGTCGGCCGGCGCCGTCCACCGGTACACCGGGACCTCGATGACCTTCGCCCCCGCGCACTCCAGCGCCTCGACGAAGTCCGGCAGCGGCTGGCCGTGCAGCTGCACCGCGATCCGCGAGCCCTCCAGCGGTCCGCCGAGCAGGTTCTCCAGGAGTTCCGCTGAGGACTCCGAGCCCGGTGACCACGGGTCGGGCAGCCCGGCCGCCCGCACCGCGCCACGCGCCTTCGGGCCGCGGGCCAGCAGCCGCGCCGGGGCCAGCGCCGCCAGCAGCTCGGTGCCCACGCCCCAGCCGTCGGCGGCTTCCACCCAGCCGCGGAACCCGATGCCCGTGGTGGCGACCACGGCATCGGGCGGCTGGGCGATGCAGGCGTCGGTGACCCGCCGCAGTTCGGTGTCGTCGGACAGCGGCAGGATCCGCAGCGCCGGGCCGTGCACGACCCGGGCGCCGCGTCGTTCGAGCAGGGTGCCGAGCTCCTCCGCCCGCCTGGCCGCGGTGACGGCGACGGTGTACCCGGTGAGTTCTTCGCTCAAGGGAGCGCGACCTCCACGAACGCCTCGCGCCGCCGCACCGGGAACACCGGCAGCCGCGTGCCGGGATCGTCCAGGCACTGACCGGTGCGCAGCGAGAACACCTGCTTGAGCATCGGCGAGGCCACGGTGGGCTCACCCGCCCGGTCACCGACGATGCCGCGGCTGATCACCCCGGCCCCGCAGTACGGGTCGACGTTGCCCACCGCGAACAGCTGGTCGTCGTGCGTGCGGAACACCGCCACCGGGTGGTCGCCGACGAGCACCGGGACGCCGTATTCGGGCAGCAGCAGGTCGATGTCGCAGATCTGGTGCCAGTTCACGAGTGCACCTCCTGGGTGTGGGTTCCGATCGAGGGCATCGGCAGGACGACCGGGCCCGGTCGGACCTGACCGCGCTCGGAGATGAAGCGGATGGTGGGGTCCGGGGCGTCCGGAGCGTTGACGAAGGACACGAACCGGGAGAGCTTGCCCGGGTCGGCGAGCACCCCCGCCCACTCGTCGGAGTAGGTGTCGACGTGGCGCCGCATCGCGGCTTCCAGCTCGTCGGCGATGCCGAGGGAGTCCTCGACGATGACCTCCTTGAGGTGCTCCAGGCCGCCGTCGAGCGATTCCACCCACGCCGAGGTGCGCTGCAACCGGTCGGCGGTGCGCACGTAGAACATCAGGAACCGGTCGATGAGCTGGATCAACCGCTCGTCGTCGAGATCGGCGGCCAGCAGTTCGGCGTGGCGCGGGGTGAACCCGCCGTTGCCGCCGACGTAGAGGTTCCAGCCCTTGTCGGTGGCGATGACGCCGAAGTCCTTGCCGCGCGCCTCGGCGCACTCGCGGGCGCAGCCCGACACCGCCGACTTGAGCTTGTGCGGTGAGCGCAGGCCCCGGTAGCGCAGCTCCAACCGGATCGCCATGCTCACCGAGTCCTGCACGCCGTAGCGGCACCAGTCGTTGCCGACGCAGGACTTCACCGTCCGCAGCGCCTTGCCGTAGGCGTGGCCGGATTCGAAACCGGCGTCCACCAGCCGCTTCCAGACCTCGGGAAGCTGCTCGACCCGCGCGCCGAACAGGTCGATGCGCTGGCCGCCGGTGATCTTGGTGTAGAGGCCGAACTCCTTGGCCACCTCACCGAGCACGATCAGCTTGTCCGGGGTGATCTCGCCACCGGGGATGCGCGGCACCACCGAGTAGGTCCCGTTGCGCTGGATGTTGGCCAGGAACCGGTCGTTGGTGTCCTGGAGCGCGGCCTGCTCGCCTTCGAGGATGTGACCGTTGCCGAGGCTGGCCAGGATCGAGGCGACCGCGGGCTTGCAGATGTCGCAGCCGCGCCCGGACCCGTGCTTGGTGATCAGCTCGGAGAACGAGCCGATGCCGGTGGCCTGCGCGATCTCGAACAGCTCCGCCCGCGACTGGCCGAAGTGCTCGCACAGCGCCTTGGAGGTCGCCACGCCGCACTCGCCCAGCAGCGTCTTGAGCATCGGCACGCACGACCCGCAGCTGGTGCCCGCCTTGGTGCAGGACTTGACCTCGGCGACGTCGGACAGGCCGTGCTCGGCGATGGCGCAGGTGATCTGGCCCTTGGTGACGTTGTTGCAGGAGCAGACCGTGGCGTCGTCGGGCAGCGCACCGGAGTCCACACCGGACCCGGCGGGCAGCAGCAGCTGCTCGGGCGGTGCGGGCAGCTCCCGATCCACCAGCGGCCGCAGCACCGCGTAGGCGCCGGCGTCTCCGACCAGCACACCGCCCAGCAGCACGCGGGCGTCGTCGGAGAGCACCAGCTTGGCGTAGGTGCCCGCCGCGTTGTTGGCGTAGACGACCTCCAGCGCGCCCTCGGTGGTGCCGTGGGCGTCACCGAAGCTGGCCACGTCGACGCCGAGGAGCTTGAGCTTGGTCGACATGTCGGCACCGGGGAAGGTTCCCTCGCCCAGCTCCAGGAGCTGTTCGGCGACCCCCTCGGCCATGGCGTAGCCGGGAGCGACCAAGCCGTAGCAGCGGCCCTCGACCGCCGCGCACTCACCGATGGCCCACACCCCGTCGACGGTGGTGCGGCAGGCCTCGTCGACCAGGAAACCTCCGCGCTCGCCGCGCGCCGCCCCGGCGACCTCGGCGAGCTCGTCGCGGGGGCGAACCCCCGCTGAGAACACGACCAGGTCGGTGTCGATGACGGTGCCGTCGGCGAGCGAGACGCCGGTGACGTGCTCCTCGCCGTCGATCGACGCGGTGGCGGCTCCGGCGTGGACGGTCAGGCCCAGCTCCTCGACGAGACCGCGCAGCACCTGCCCGCCGCCCTCGTCGACCTGCAGCGGCATCAGCCTCGGGGCCATCTCCACCACGTGCGGGCGCATCCCCAGCAGCCGCAACGCGTTCGCCGCCTCCAGGCCCAGCAGGCCGCCGCCGATGACCACGCCGTCGCGGCCCTCGGTGGCCGCATCGCGGATCGCGTCCAGGTCCTCGATGGTGCGGTAGACGAACGTGCCGGGAAGTTCGTGACCGGGCACCGGCGGCACGAACGGCCTCGACCCGGTCGCCAGCACAAGCGCGTCGTAGGTCAACGACTCGCCGTCGGCCAGCGTCACCGCGCGGGCGCCGGTGTCGATACCGGTCACCGCGGTGTTCAGGCGCAGCTCGACCATCGGGTCGTCGACGAGGTCCTGGCCGGTCAGGCTGAGGTCCTCGGCGCTCTTGCCGTCCAGGTAGGACGACAGCGCCACCCGGTCGTAGGCGGGTCGGGGCTCCTCGCCGAGCACGACGATCCGCCAGGTGTTGGCCTCATCGCGTTCGCGGAGCGTGTCAACGAGCCGGTGGCCGACCATCCCGTGGCCGACGACGACGAGCGTGCGGGTCATGCCGCGCCCTCCCTCTCTGTTTCGATGCGATCCGCCAAGGAGCTGCACAGCCGGCCGACGTCGTCGACGCAGCCACCGCAGCCGGTGGTCGCCCGCGTTGCCCTGGCCAGCTCGGCGACCGTGCGGGCACCGGCGTGCCAGGCGCTGATCAGGGACTTCTTGGTGACGTTGTTGCAGCGGCACAGCACCGCGTCCTCGGGCAGCTCCACCGGTGCGCCCGGCACCGCGGGCGGGGTGCCCAGCAGCAGCGACAGCCGGTCGGCCGGCATCGGCAGGGCGCGGTCGTGCAGCTGGCCGATCGCGGCGATCGCGGCCGGGAAGCCCAGCAGGACCGCGCCGGAGATCCGCCCGGAGTGCAGCGCGAGCTTGGCGTAGCGGCCGCGCGCGGGGTCCGAGAGCGTGACGATCTCGGCATCGCCGGAGCTCAAGGCGCGCACCGATCCGACCGAGGCCAGGTCGATGCCGCGCGCCTTCAGCCGCGAGACCACCGGCGTCCCGCCGTAGGTGGCCTCGCGCCCGGTCAGGTGCGCGGCCAGCACCTCGGCCTGCTCCCACGCCGAGGCCACCAGACCGGGTGTGGTGCCGCGGTGCTCGGCGCAGTCGCCGATGGCGTGGACGTGCGGGTCGCTGGTGCGCAGCCGGTCATCGACGACCACGCCGCGGTTGACCGACACCCCGGCGCGTTGCGCGAGCGCCACCTCCGGCCACACCCCGGTGCAGGCCACGACCAGTTCGGCGGGCGCCTCGGAACCGTCGCCGAGCAGCAGCGTCCCGGATCGGTAGGAGGCGGCCTTCACACCGGTCCGGACGTCGACGCCGAGCGCGCGCAGTCGTTCGGCCAGCATCCGGCCGCCGGCCTCGTCGAGCTGGCGGTCCATCAGGTGCGGCTCGCGGTGCACCAGCGTCACCTGACGGCCGCGGGCCAGCAGCGCCCGCGCGGTCTCGACCCCGAGCACCCCGCCGCCGAGCACCGCGACCGGGCCCGCCGAGGCGTCCAGGCGAGCGCAGTCGGCGAGGGTGCGCAGCGCGGTGAGCCGGTCGGCGCCCAATCCGAGGATCTCGGGCACCAGCGGCCGGGAACCCGTGGCCAGCACCAGCGCGTCGTAGCCGAACTCGCGGCCGTCGGCGGTGCGCACCGAGCGCTGCGCGCGATCCACGTCGGTCACCGCCGCGCCCTGGTGCACCTCGGCGTCGAGATCCGGCAGGGTCACCGCGGCTGCCGGCAGCGAACCGTCGAGGACCGAGCCGAGCAGCACCCGGTTGTAAGCGCTGCGCTCCTCGGCACCGAGCACGGTGATCGGGCCGTCGTGGCCCAGCGCGCGCAGCCGCTCGACCAGCCGGTGGGAGGCAGGGCCGTTGCCGACCACGACCACCCGCCCGGCGACGCGGTTGAGGGTCAGCGCGGTGCTCATGGCGCCACCACCTCCCGGTGGGGTTCGATCCGCACCGCGCTGACCTTGAACTCCGGCATCCGGCTGCGCGGGTCCAGCGCGTCGCCGGTGAGCAGGTTGGCGCGCCCGTCGCCGGGGAAGTGGAACGGCAGGAACACCGTGTCGGTGCGCATCGTCGGCACCAGCCGCACCGCGGCGATCGTGCTGCCGCGCGACGAGGAGACCCTGGCCAACTCTCCTCCGGCGAGCCCGGCGCGAGCGGCGGTGTCGGGGTGGACCTCGACGAACACCTCGGGCGCGGCGTCGTTGAGCTCGGCGACCCGGCGGGTCTGCGCGCCGGACTGGTACTGCGCCAGCACCCGCCCGGTGGTGGCGGTCAGCGGGAACTCCTCCGCCGGGACGTCCCCGGCGTCGCGGTGCTCCACCGCTGCGAACCTCGCCCGGCCGTCGGCGTGGGCGAACCCGTCGAGGAACAGCCGCGGCGTGCCGGGGTGCTCGCCGTCCGGGCACGGCCAGTGCAGCGCCTCACCGGCGTCGAGACGCTGGTAGCTGATGCCGGAGTAGTCGGCCTTGCCACCGGCCGAAGCGCGGCGCAGCTCGTCGAAAGCCTCGCGCGCGGTGGTGGGGTAGCGGTGGCCGGGCTCGCCCAGCCGGGTCGCGATGCCGTGCAGCACCTCCAGGTCGCTGCGCGCGTGACCGGGTGGCACCTGCAACCGGCGGCGCCGCAGGACGCGGCCCTCCAGGTTGGTCATGGTGCCCTCCTCCTCGGCCCACTGGGTCACCGGCAGCACCACGTCGGCCAGCTCGGTGGTCTCGGAGGGGACGAAGTCGGCCACCACCAGCAGGTCCAGGGACTTCAACCGGGACACGACGTGCTCGGCGCGCGGCGCCGACACGGCCGGGTTGGAGCCGAAGACCAGCAGCGCGCGCGGGCCGTCCGTGGTGCCCAGCGCGTCGAGCAGCTCGTAGGCCGAGCGGCCCGGACCGGGCAGCACCTCCGGCAGCACGCCCCAGACCTCGGCGACGTGCTCGCGCGCGGCCTGATCGGTGATCACCCGGTAGCCGGGCAGCTGGTCGGCCTTCTGCCCGTGCTCCCGGCCGCCCTGGCCGTTGCCCTGGCCGGTCAGGCACCCGTAGCCGGCACCCGCCCGCCCCGGAAGTCCCAGCGCCAGCGCGAGGTTGATGAACCCGGAGACGGTGTCCACGCCCTTGCTGTGCTGCTCGGCGCCCCGGCCGGTGAGCACGTAGGCGCTGCCCGCCTCGGCGAGCATCCGCACCGCCCGGCGCTGCTCGGACACCGGGACGCCGGTGACGCGCTCGACCCGCTCCGGCCACCAGGGCATCGCGCGCTGCCACGCGGCGTCGAAGCCCTGGGTGCGCTCGCGGATGAACTCGGTGTCGCTGAACCCGTCGGTCACCGCGATGTGCAGCAGTCCCAGCGCCAGCGCGAGATCCGTGCCCGGCAGCGGCTGCAGGTGCAGCGCCGCCTGCTCCGCCGTGGCCGTCCTGCGCGGATCGATGACGATCAGCTCCGGCGAGCGCAGGTGCTGCATCAGCGGCGGCATCGTCTCCGCCGGGTTCGCCCCGGCCAGCAGCACGACGTCCGCGCCACCGAGATCGGTCACCGGGAACGGCAGCCCCCGGTCCAGCCCGAACGCCGCCGTCCCGGCCGCCGCGGCCGAGGACATGCAGAACCGGCCGTTGTAGTCGATCTGGCTCGTGCCCAGCGCCAGCCGCGCGAACTTGCCCAGCAAGTAGGCCTTCTCGTTGGTCAGCCCGCCGCCGCCGAACACCCCGACCGCGTCCGGACCGGACTCGGCCCGAATGGCGTGGAGGCGCGCGGCGATGGTATCCAGCGCGGTCTCCCAGGACACCGGGACCAGCTCGCCGTCGCGTCGCAGCAGCGGGTGGCGCAGCCGGTCGGCGACGTCCAGCAGCGCCGGAGCGGTCCACCCCTTCTGGCACAGCCCGCCGCGGTTGACCGGGAAGTCCGTGGGCCGCACCGAAACCCCGCGCCGCTCGCGCGTGAGCCGGGTGCCGCACTGCAGGGCGCAGTACGGGCAGTGGGTGGCCACGGTGCGAACCTCAGGCACGGCCGGCCTCCGCGGTCCGCTTCTCCGGCGTTCGCACCGGGGTCTGCCCGGGCTTGAGCGAACCCCGCAGGTACACCGCCCAGGTCACCAGGACGCACACCACGTAGTAGGCGAGGAACACCGCCAGCGCCGCGTCACCGCTGGCCGACGCGCCGCCGTAGGAGGCGCGGAAGGCCAGGTTGATGCCCACCCCGCCGAGCGCGCCGATCGCCCCGGCGATGCCGATGACAGCACCGGAGAGGCGCCGCGCTTTGGCGAAGGCGGCCACGGCCTCGCGGCCGGAGGTGACCTCGTCCTCGGCCTCGGCGGCGTAGACGGCCGGAATCATCTTGTAGGTCGAGCCGTTGCCGAGGCCGGTCAGCAGGAACAGCGCGATGAACGCCGTGACGTACAGCGCGAACGAGCCCTGCGCCGAGGCCACCAGCAGCACCGCGACCCCGCCGGCCATCAGCACGAAGTTCCACGCCGTCACCCGCGCCCCGCCGATCCGGTCGGCCAGCCAGCCGCCCAGCGGTCGCGACAGCGAACCCATCAGCGGGCCGAGGAACGTCCAGCTCGCCGCCTGCAACGGGGTGAAGCCGAACTCGGTCTGCAGCACCAGCCCGAAGGCGAAGCTGTAGCCGATGAACGAGCCGAAGGTGCCCACGTACAAGAAGGAGATCCACCAGGTGTGCCTGCTGCTGCACGCCTCCAGCAGCGCGCCCGGCTTGGCCTTGATGGCGTCGACGTTGTCCATGAACAGCGCCGCGCACACCGCCGACACCGCGATCAGCGGCAGGTAGATCGCCGCCACGTACGACGGATGCGCGTTGCCCGCGAAGGCGATCACCAGCAGCCCGACCACCTGGATGGTGGCGACACCGATGTTGCCGCCACCGGCGTTGAGCCCCAGCGCCCAGCCCTGCAACCGCTGCGGGAAGAAGATCGTGATGTTGGTCATCGACGAGGCGAAGTTGCCGCCGCCCACACCGGCCGTGGCACCGATGAGCATGAACACCCACAGCGGAGTTCCGGGCTGCTGGACGAAGTGGAAGGCCAGTCCGGCGGGCACCAGCAGCGCCACCGAGCTGAAGATCGTCCAGTTGCGGCCGCCGAAGCGGGTCACCGCGGCGGCGTAGGGCAGCCGCAGCACCGCGCCCACCAGGTTCGGCGTGATCACCAGCAGGAACTTCTCGGAGGCGCTGAACGGCAGGCCGATGTCCGGGCCCATGAACAGCACCAGGACCGACCAGATGCTCCAGATGGAGAAGCCGATGTGCTCGGAGATGATCGAGAAGATCAGGTTCCGGCGTGCGACGTGCTTGCCGGTGGATTCCCAGAGGTCCTCGTTCTCGGGGTCCCAGCCCTCGATCCAGCGGCCTCTCGGGGCCCGTGCGTTCGTGGTCAACGCGGCTCCTCTCAACGGGTTGCTCCGAAGGTAGGAACCGGCTGTTTCCCCGGTGATTGCCGCGCGTTACCGCCAGGAAAAACGGTCTTCACATGATCGCTGCGCCCCCGGTCAGACGGCCGTGACCGGCAACACACAGCAGCCCGGTGCCCCGCCGGCGACTCCGTCCGTGGCACCTTGTGGAGGTGACGGAACGAGCCTCGGAGGCCGACGACAGCGCGACCTGGCAGCGCGCTCGCGAACTCTTCGGCGCCGCCCGGCGCATCACCGCGCTCACCGGCGCGGGCGTGTCCACCGCATCCGGCATTCCCGATTTCCGGGGCCCGGACGGGGTCTGGACCCGCAACCCGCAGGCCGCCCGGCTCAGCGACATCGACAGCTACCTCGCCGACGAGGACGTCCGCGCGCAGGCGTGGCGCGCCCGCGCCGAGAACCCCGCCTGGCACGCCGAACCCAACGCCGCGCACCGGGCCTTCGTCGACCTCGACGCCTCCGGGCGCCTGGGCGCCCTGCTGACCCAGAACATCGACGAGCTGCACCAGCGCGCGGGTCTGGCCCGCGACCGGGTGCTGGAACTGCACGGCACCATGCGCCGCACGGTGTGCGTGCACTGCGGTGCCACGGGCGCCATGACCGACGCCCTGCAGCGCGTCGCCGAGGGCGAGCGGGACCCGGACTGCCGCTCGTGCGGCGGCATCCTCAAGTCGGCGACCGTGTTCTTCGGCCAGGCGCTGGACGCCGACGTGCTGCGGGAGGCCAGGCGCGCGTCGCTGGACTGCGACCTGTTCGTCGCCGCCGGCACGTCGTTGAGCGTCTACCCGGCGGCGGCCTTCGCGGAGCTCGCGGCCAAGGCCGGGGCGAAGCTGATCATCTGCAACGCCGAGCCCACCCCGTACGACGAGATCGCCGACGCAGTCCTGCGCGGCCCGCTCACCGAGGTGCTGCCCGCTCTCGCGGCCGCGCCGCTGATCGACTCCGCCGAGCCGCTGCGGACTTGGGGAGATCCCACCACGTGGGAACAGTTGTGACACGAGTGGTTGACGTTGCAAGCGAAACGCCCGTTTCGCGTGGTGTGCCTGGGGCACGAGTGTCAAACTCCGGCTAATTGTGACTCCGTTCGGCCTAAGTTTCGGTACCGAACGGGTGCATCTGCTGGAGGTGAAGGGTGTTGTCGACGACGAGAGGCGCACGCAGGATCGGCGTGCTGGTGCTGCTGTGCGCGGTCGGCCTGGCACCCGCCGGCACCGGCGTGGCCGTCCC